>DTVI01000025.1 GCA_012963655.1 Sulfurimonas sp. | reverse complement strand
ATAGTCATCTGTAATTTTAAATTCCATAGGTATCCATTTTTTACGATATTGTAACTAAGTAGTATTAAAATACATGTTAAGCAATACAAAGAACAAGATATAAAAGGATGGAGCTTAAGTTTTAGAGTATGGCAGGGGATACATGCCTTAGTTATTTTAGGTCTTATTGCAAGAGTTCTATATATTATTTTGTATGAGTCTTAGTGGGATACATTTAGTGTATTATCAAGATTTAGGTCTGTCTAAAGAGATAAGGCATAATCTAAAAGACGTATATGAAATTATGTTTAGTCTTATTAGGATTTTTATTATTATACATATTATAGGGCTTGTTATTAGTGAGAATAAAGATAAAAAGGCAGTAGTTTTAAGGATGATTTATGGGAGAGATTAATTATTATGAAAGAGTAGGCTAAACCTATCTTTCAAAGTGTCTTTTACCAAGTATCTCTTGGGGGGCGTGCAGGGCGAGGACGAGCTTCATTCACACGTAGGGTTCTTCCATCAAATTCTTTACCTTCAAGATCACAAATCGCTTCATCTGCACAAGAGCCATCGGCCATCTCGACAAATCCAAATCCACGAAATCTTCCTGTTTCACGGTCACTAACAAATTTAACTGAATTAACGGTACCAAACTCTGCAAATAAATTGTGCAAGTCCTCTTCGGTTCTACTATAAGGGATGTTCCCAACATAGATCTGTTTCACATTGCACTCCGTTGAATTGAAAATATTACTATCAAACTGCAATCAACAGAAATAAATAACATGACGATTATAGTAATATAATTAGTCTTAATCTAAACTTCAACAGCTATAAGATTTTGTAATTCTTCTAAGGGGCTTGGTTGTTTTTTTTACATGGCGTGTATTTTAGTGTTTGTATAAGATACAATACAAATAAGAAAAGAAGTATAAGAAGGATGTGTAAATGTCAAAATTATGTTATTGTGATAGTTTAAAATCCTTTGATATATGTTGTGAACCCTTTCTTTTAGGAAAAAAATCACCTCAATGTGCCTTAGAACTTATGCGGTCACGATACAGTGCTTATGTTTTAAGAAAGGGACAATATTTATATGATACTTGTTCTCCTAAGTTAAAAAATAAAGAAGACATAGAGTCAATTAACACTCAAGTTATTGACTGGATAGGACTTAAAGTCCAAAGTTTTAGCGATAATGAAGTTGTATTTATAGCATACTATAAGGTTAAAAATGAGATTATGGTTTTAAAAGAAAAATCATTATTCATCATAATTGATAAAAAAATATTTTATGACAGTGGACAGCCTCTTTCTGCCCAAATTAATCGAAATGAAACCTGCCCCTGTGGTAGTGGTAAAAAATACAAAAAATGTTGTGCATAAGAAGGACGTAAGTGAAAGTCAGTAGACAGTTTGACATCAAAAATCCTGTGCATACTATGCAATTAATGGATGATGGTAAACTGGCAGTCATTGATGTGCAAAATACTTTTCGCTTATATGACATAGATGAGCACAAATTCTTAGGTGGTTTTAAAAGTATACTCCCTAATAATATTTTGTATATAAACAATATGGCTATCTCTTCTGATGGTAAGTTTTTAAGTCTATATCAAAAAGAAAAAAGAAAGATTGAAGTCTTTGATAATATAAACAAAAGCTTCTTATATACAATCTCCTCTCATCCTGGAGGTGCAGAAACGGTTGTTTTTACAAAAGACAATAAGTACCTTATCACAGGCGGAATGGAAGGACGTTTGTATATGTGGTCTATGGCTACAGGTAAGAAGGTTGACACGTTTTCTCCTCATTATGACTCGGTATCTGCAATAGCTTCAAATGAAGATGGCAGATGGATAGCTACAGCGGGATATGATAAGGTAATCAAGGTCTTTAATCGTTCTTTTCGTAAAAACCATTATAAGCTAATTTCACATCATGAACCCATAACAACAGTTAATTTTTTATCTAAGCAAAGGCTCTTATCTACGGACAAGGAAGGCAGTATCTTAATATGGGATATTGTAAAAACTCATGTTATAGCGCGTTTACCAAAATTCGGTGCACATATTACGGCTGTATGTTTTGATAAGGATGAGAAGTTTTTATTTGTTGCCGCCTTAGGTGGGGGTGTTGGCTTATATGATTTAGATGAAAATAAGCTTTTAAAGATTGACTTTTTAAATCAACTAACCGGTATTACTCAGATGCATTATAGTGATGAAAAAAAATTGTTAATTTTTGGTTTAAGCAATGGACATGTTCCGATTTATGATTTTGACCAGCAAGAAAAAGATTTTGGGGAACTTATGAAAAATAAAAAGTTTCATGAGTGTTATCTTTTAGTCGAAGATAATCCATTATTAAAGTCTTCTCAAGTATATGAGGTTCTAGAAAGCTTGTTTACTAAGACACTATTACAAGCAACAAGCTTATTAAAAATACAAAAAGTAGCAGAGGCTAAGGAACTACTTAAACATTTTCATGCTTCTTCAGCCAAGCGCTTAATAATACAAAAAAACTTTTAATGATTATTCCTTATATAGTACATTTTTAACAGCCGTCAAACAGAAAAAGTATATGATGGCTTATTCCTTAGCAGCAGAATACACCTCCTTAAAAGAAACAAATGAATATAAGACAATGGAAGCACAATGGAATAAGATATTAGTGCTTATTAGAAATATTATTAATGATAGGTCAACAGAAGCAAAAATAAAAGAACTTTTCAAACCATTTATGGGAATTCCTGGTAAGAGTTTGATTATTCAATCCTTATATACTAATAGAAATGTATTTATACTTTTTAGAAAGTATTTAATTGAAAAAGATTATTTGAATGCCTTTAACTTAGCCAAGGGATACCCTTTTCTAGAAGAGTTCGATGAGTATGTAAAATTGATTCGTCTTGGCTCTATATTTAAAGAAAAAACACAAGACTTTTTTAATGAGGGTTCGTATTATGATGCTGTAAAGTTATGTGATGTCTTAAGTCATTTTCCTGCAGAACGTGAATTTGCAGAAAGCTTAAAGACTAAGGCAAATATTTATGCCGAAACTATGCAGTATTTTGCCGAAAAAAAGTTTTTTGCTGTTTATAATATGATAGAAGCACATCCTTATTTAGAAGAGGCCAAAATA
>DTVI01000024.1 GCA_012963655.1 Sulfurimonas sp. | reverse complement strand
ATAAAAGAAAGTGTGGCGTCCCAAACAATACTTGTTACCTCAAGCACATCAGATAAAGAAACTATTCCAAGGGCTAAGGCCAAGATAGCCCCAATAACGGCAGTCGTTCCAATTTGTAAACCACGAGGCTGCCAAATAACAAAAATAAGGGTTATAAAAAATAAAGATACCGCTAAGAACATAATTCGGCCTCCAAGATTGGGAGTAATATTGTTTCAATTTCCATCATTGTATCTATAAAGGCATCTGGGCCTTTTCCATCTGGATCAACAAACCCCACATGTATAGTTTTAACCGATTTTGGAAATATTGGACAGGTTTCTTTTGCATTATCACACACCGTAACTACTAAGTCATAGTCTATGTTTATCACTGTATCTAAGGTCTTAGAATGATACTCATCTCGCCACATGTCATGTTCTTCTAAAAGCTCTTTAGCATGAGGGTTTACCCTTCCACTGGCCTTAACTCCCGAACTATAAGCTTGTATACATCCATCTAGTTTCGCATTGATTAGCGCTTCTGCAATGATAGAACGACATGAGTTCCCTGTACATAGAATCAGTACTTTTTTCATATCTCACATCCCTTTTCTTCTACTTTATGTAATTTTGGCAATTCTATGTTTAAGTGTCTAATCTCTTCTAATGCTTCCATTCTAAAACGGTCTAAAGGAGTTCTTATAGAATAATAAGCCCATATCCCCTTTCTATCTACGCGAACAAAACCACCGTCTTTTAAAATCTTTAAATGCCTCGACAAACGCGACTGAATCATCCCCAATGAGTTTTGAAGATCGCAGACGCACAGCGCTCCATGTTCATCTAAAAAACGGATAATTAAAATTCGTGTCTCATCATTAAGTGCCGAAATAGTCTTTAAGTAGTTATCCACTAACAACTACCGCCAGCAGACCATTGTCCATTTTTAGAAAAGGTAGGCGTACAACAACCTTCTCCCCCTGTAAATGTATCTCCACCAAAATACTCAACCGAGCTCATAGTATGGTAGTTTTCCCAGATAATATCTTGAGGGTCTTGTACCCAATACTTCTTAGATTCTGAATAACAACAAACTGCTTCTTCTTGTTTCTCTCCAGAGATCTTAGCCGCAAGTAATCTGTCTTCAATCTCAGCCAAGGCTTCATCACTATCAACCTGAATACCCAAGTGGTTCAAGCCTATTTTCTCTCTACCTGAAGAAATCGCCATATTAACCGCAGGTTCATCCACTAACCACTGAGCATAGTCATCCTTAAGCTTAGTTGGTTGCATTCCAAAAAGTGCCGTATAAAACTTAATACTCTCATCTAAACTATCAACTGAAATATGTATATGTATATGTAATCTTTTCATAATGTCTCTTTTTATAATTTTATGTAAGTATATCCCAATATAAACTATACATCAAGATATATTGATGAAGAGCGTAAAAAAACGACAACTGCTTGTCATTTTTAGCTCTGGAACCGGAACTGTTGTTTGCGAAGCGAACCAGTGAAGGCCTTAGCACTAACAAAAGGAACTAATCAACCCCAGAATATTTAATCAAAAGCTTCTACTTTGAAAAATTTATTTAGACACTTAAACCCAAAGGGAGAATATGGTTTAAGTTTTTAATGTTTTGAGGAGATTGGCATCTGAACAAACTTCACCAGCTAAGTGCTTCGCTTGTTCTACCAAAAATGAATAAGTAAAAAAGAGAATAATTTCTCTCTTTGTATGTGTATTATAGAAGGGTATTGTGTGAATAATGTGTAGGTTTTCAACCTTCAGTAACAAAGCGGACTTTAGACAAGAATTCAGAAACTTTTTTACTTCGTAAAAACCACCACGGTTAGTTTTCTATAGTCCGTTTTACTTCTGTCCCCTACGGTGAATAATGTGTAGGTTTTCAACCTTCAGTAGCAAAGGCAATCGCCTTACCCGCTGATTATTATATAGCTATCAGCTATCCATTACTAGATATGCGAGGATTCATGGGAATTATGACTACTTTATGCACCGACAAAGGCTTCAACACTGGCTACTGAAGAGAAAAGACTTTGGCTAAGCAAACACCATTTTGCCCACCTATAAGCCCTTATAAACCATTTGAAAGTCATCTTCTTTTTTAAAGTTCATCTTTTGAAATTCTAGTTCTATTTCTAAGACTTTATCGGATTGTATTTTAAACTTTTTCTTCAAGATACTCTCAACTGTCTTTATACATAAGTCCTGCGCCTTTTGAGAAATACTGTCTTCAGCCAAGGCAATAAACTGCGTCCCTAAATAACGGATAACCTTTATCCCCATAGGTTGTAAGTTCATTTCAAAACTCTTGCTAACATACCTTAATACTGTGTCACCAGAATCATGCCCATAATCTTTATTTATATGATAGAAGTTATTAATACTAAGGCCTATCAAGACGCCATCATACTTAAAGCACCCTTCCTTAGTTAACTCATGATTTACAAGAAACTTTCGGTTGTAGGTACCCGTCACATCATCTGTATATATGTAATCTTCAAGTTCCTTAATACGTTTTTGATACGTTTTCAACTGCTCATACGCCTTCTTAAGTGCCACTGTATCTTTGTTATCAATCGCAACTATAGCATCTTTGGTACTTTTTTGTATATCACTAACACTCTTCGCTGCTTCTTGCATAGTCACATCAAAATCACCATATTCTCGAAACTGCCTATAGACTAAGCCCTTAAGTTTGTCTTCTCCCAAAAGGTTTGTTTCTGAAGAAATAGCCTCCACAAAAACATTAAATAAATCCACACTAGTAATTTCTGCTATCGGTTCATACTTTTCATGCATACTTTGGGTAAAAACACTGTGCTTAATTTTTAAAAGTTCTGGCATATAGTCACCTCTATTTATTATAATCTATTATATCCATATAATCTATTATATCCATATAATCTAAACTTAATAAACTGAAGATTTTGTCATCAAAATGACAATCTAAAAACACTTCCCTTATTAAGTTTAGATTCTACCTCTATCTTAATCCCATATTCTTGAGTAATCTTTTGAACTATACTTAGGCCTATACCAAAACCGCCTGCATATTCCGTTTCTCTGTTATATATTTCATAAATCTTTGACAGCTTTTCTTCTGCTATTCCTATCCCATAGTCTTGAACAATAAGAACACCATTTTTTAAGGATATATCGATTTGTGAAGAAGGATGCGAATACTTAATTGCATTGTTTATCAGATTTCCAAAAAGCATAGAAGCCTTAGTTTCATCTATCTTAAATGCAAATGACTCTGCTTGAAGGTTTAAGACAATTCCCTTACTTTCACTAAGTTCTTGATAATACAAGACACTTTTACTAAGGGTCTCTTGAAGGTCAATTGCATCTGATACCTCAAATTTTGATTCAAAAGAAAGATAAGAAAGGGCATTATACATATCAAATAATTGTTTGGTACTAATAGATATGTTTTTCAATATTTTCGGATCATAAGCTTGCTTTTTTATGGCTCTTGACACTGACATACGCAAGGCAGTAACAGGTGTATTCAGCTCATGCGCAGTATCATGCACAAAGTCTTCTATTTGCTTAATTTTTTCATGTATAGGACGCATAAAAATTCTTGAAAGTAACCAGGCAAGAATGACCATCACAATAATACTCAAAATTACCACGCCAAAAATATTTTGTTTAAGTGTTTCAATTCTCATAAAAAACTCTTCAGATTGAACAACAACAAAACGGATATTTAAATGATCTGAGGTTCCTGTTGAAATTAAAATCGAATGCTTATCTATTATTAAAAAACTTTCTTTCAAAGGAAAGTGTTTACTCCCTAAACTTCCATACACAGTATTTTGTTTAATATCAACTAAGCCAATACTAACACCCTCATAATCTTTAGGCGTGTGAAAACCTTTTCCTTGCATGTGCGCCGAAATAATTTCCTTAGACACCGCATCAGCAATATGTTGTAGTTTATAATACTGATTTCTTTCAAAAGAGTTTTTTTGCGCAGTGTAATACCAAAAGGCGCTCAAAAGAATAAATAAAGAAGAAGAAAAAGTATACAAGACTAAAAAGGAATAAAAAGATTTTTTTTCTAAACTATTCAAACTTATATCCTGCACCTCTGATGTTAATAATATGTTCTTTCCCTAAAATATTTCGTAGCGCTTTAATATAAGTTCGTATGGTGTCTTGTCCTGGCATCTCATGATATTCCCAAAGATTTTGTAAGATTTCATCTGTGGATAGCACACGTTGTTTATTGCGGATAAGATAGTGCAAGACTTCACTCTCTTTAGCAGAAAGAGAAACAACATCATTTTTTATATATACCTGATGATAGAGGGGATTAAAACGGATAATATCGGTAATATAAATCTCATCATCAATACTAAATTGGCGTTTGATATTTTCTACTCGTGCTTGTAACTCTTCAAGCTCAAAAGGCTTGCGAATAAAGTCATTTGCTCCTGCTTTAAAGCCTTCTTTTAGATAATCAAGTTCTTGATACGCCGTGATAAAAATGGCAGGGGTAGCGTCATTAAAGCTGCGTAAACTTTTTAACAGTTCAAGCCCTGATATACCAGGGACATTAATATCAAAAATATACAAATCAAAAGAATCTTGTTCAGCAGCACTCAGCGCGTCAGCTGAATTGAAACAATGCTTTACTGTATAAAATTCTGATAAAAAGTCTAAAACAATATCCCCAATAACAGGGTCATCTTCTAAAAAAAGTATATTCATATAAGTAGTGTAACAAAATTTGTGTGCAGGGTACGTGAAGAAAATGAAATATTCGAGTACTTTACCCAGGAAAGGATAAAACCACCTCAGTTCCTTTTCCTTTGTGTGAATGAAAAGCAATATCTATCAGCATACCCTCACTTAGTTTTTTAACAATATACATTCCAATCCCATGCCCTTGAGTATGCTCGCAGTATAAGCGTTTAAAAACCTTATGTGGGGCATCCATCCCTAAGCCATTGTCTTTAATATAAAGTACATTTCCTTTTATACTAACTACTATTTTTGCATTTTCTTTAGCGGAGTATTTAGAGGCATTTGAAAAAAGATTATTTAAGATTTGTTCAAAGGCTTGCTGATCTATTTTTACCTCACATTTTGAAGGTAGATTAAATTCAAAACTCACCTCAGTATAACGTTCTTTAAAGTACACTGTACTGTTTTGAATAATAGGGACTATATCATGCTGCTCAAGTATAAGTTTGTGCTCATTTAACAAGGCAGAAAGGTTTTTATAAAGGGACAATATCTCCTTAGTAGAAGACTCGATTCGTTCTATACGTTTCGTATCATTTTTCCCTTTTTTAGTTTGTAAAAGTCGTGCATTTACTAATATAGATGTTGCAGGTGTATTTAAATCGTGTACAAGGTTTTTTATGAAATCATCTAAGTTTGATATCATCTCATTTAAAGGACGAATAGATTCTCTTGCTAGAAACCAAGATATAAGTAGAAAAATTAGTAATAAGGTCCCTTGAACCCCTAACAGCTTTATAAGCATCTTTATTTTCGCCTCTTCATAAGGCTTCATACTCTTTTTAATAACTAAAAATTCATTTGGATGTTGAGTAGGCGCCTCATATACAAAGAAACCATCTTTCTCTTGTAATTTTGTATCTTCAAACCAAGACTTATAAACTGACTTCTTCTCAAAACTAAAGTGCCTATCTTTATATGTCCCATCCGTGTACTGTTGCATTTTTACATACTGTAAAATAGAGGCTTTTTCTAAGGATATAAGCTGAGAAGTTTGTTGATAAAAATAAAAAAATCCCGCACCAATAATAAGGACAGCAACACTTGAAAAGTATATGAAAAAAAAGTGTAGTATAGAACGATTAGAACGCATTTAAACGGTATCCTTTTGCTCTTATATTTTCAAGTTCTATTCCCATCTTTTTAAGCTTAGACATATGGACTCTAAGTGCACTTTCACTGGCTTCTTCATCTCGGCTAAGAGCATATAAAAGTTCTTCTTTAGGGACAATACGGCCATCTTCTTTAATAAGTAAGGTTAAGATTATTTGTTCATACGGGGTTAGACTTAACTCTTTATCTAAAAGGTAAAAGCGTTCGGTTTGAAGATTTAAACATAAGTTTCCCAAACGTACCTCTTTTGAATGCGAGGCAAATGATTTTTCTATTGCCACACTTATACGGACTAAGAGTTCTGTGGGGTCAAAAGGCTTACGAAGATAATCATCCGCACCTACTTCAAAACCTTTTTTCAAAGAAGCAATATCTACCAAGGCTGTAATAAAAATTGCCGGTGTCTCATCCCCACTCTCTCGCAAGCTTTTTAAAAGTTCGAAGCCATTTATAAAGGGGACATTAACATCCAGTAGAAGTAAGTCAAACCCTGATACACGAGTGGCATCTAAGGCCGCTTCTCCATCTTGAGCCCATTGGACTTTATAGTCTTCGCTTTCTAATAAATCACAGATGCTTTCACCTAAGGTTTTATCATCTTCGACTAAGAGGATTTTCATCTATTTAAGTACCCTAAGGCTTGTGTATTTGCTGGGTCTAAGATGATAATATTTTCATACACATCTTTCGCTAAGGCATCCTTTTTTTGATGCACATAAACTTGGGCTAGTTTACCTAGAAAATATATATCAGTAGGATACAAAGCTAACATCTTATAAATCACCTTTAAAGACTGCTCATATTCTTTTCTTGCATTTAAAGAGGCCACTAAATAAGAATTTGCAAAATAGTTATATAAATCATTTTTCAAGATATCATAAATCAGGCGCTTAGCCTCTTCATGTTTTCCCATGGCTTGATATACTTGAATCAAACCTAGTTTAGCCTCAGCAGAAGAGCTAACTACCGATATCGCAGCTTGATAATGTTTTACTGAATTTGCATAATTCTTGTTCAGATAAAAAAGCCATCCTAAACGAAAATTTGGGGTATAGGCCTTAGGGTATTTCTCATAAACGACACTAAGTGTCTTTATCGCATCCCTATAATTTTGCATCTTTTCATAATTATAAGAGTCATAATATGCTTGTTTAATAACGTCCGTATTGGCCTGTAAACTTATACTCAGTAAGACTATAAAAATTAAGCGCATGAGCACTCCTTAGAAATTATAATTTAAAAATAAGGACATAGTAGTTGTTGAGGCATCAGTGATGTCATTTGAAGCCACTATCTCTTCAAAACTTTCATAAGCATATTGTAACCTAAGACTTGTGCTTTTACTAAAGGCATACGAAGAAGATAATGCAAAACCACCCTTACGCTCTTCGGCTAGGTTAAACACCGTAAAACCTTTATTCTTTACTGCAAAGACTTGTTTACCTATCCAACCGCCAATTTCATTCGTCCAATTTCCCTTAAAGTGCTGAAGGACTAAGCCCCCTGAATGATAAGAGTCTTTTACACTTCCTCCTTCCACTCTATCAGATTGGATATAAGTATAATAGGTTCTAAGATAAGCACTCCCCATACAACTTTGATAGTTTCCAAAACCAAAGCCAATACTGGGTTCAACCTGCATTACATTTAATCCTGTAGTTCCATCTGCACGCCTATAATCTGAATAATCACTATAATACCCATCTAATCCTATGTCAAAGTCATATCCCTGATAATACTTTGCACCTGCAAAAGCTGTATATACCCTATCTGTATCTACTCCATTACTATCTATATAATGTCCACCCAGACGAAATAAAAAGTTTTGACCTACATAATGATCCCAAGCAATACTAAAGTCATTTTGTTCAATATTTTCAAGAGTATCATCTATATACGATATCTCTGTACGCTCATAACCTAGTTCTATCTTGTTTTTTAAAGAACTGTTTTGAAAGTATGCCCCTGCAAAAAAACCTGTATCTTTAATCGAGTCCGTATAATCAATTCCCCCACCGTAAACACTGATTGTATTACCTGCTTGTAAAAGTGAGACCGTACATAGGCCTACTAGTGCTAGTCTATTTATCTTCATGTTTCATCCTTATGGTTAAATTGTTAATATGAATAGTCTTAATACCATTATGTGCGTCTAAAGCTAGGTTTACCTTTTGCTTCCTCTTATTATACATTGTCCCTTGTATATGTAGCTCATCATTAAACTTCCACTCCCCTTTGGTAATATATGCCTTTTCAAAGAGTATAGCGCCTATCCCACTAATTTTTGAAAAAAGACTCTTTTTAACATAACGTGAAGGTAGATAATCGTTCCATGACAGGTCTTTTTTGTACACCAAAGGCATACGTGGAATTGCCACATAAAACTGCTGTAAATATGAGTTACTTTGGCCTTCATAATCGTAAAAGTAAAACATTCCTGCTTCTTTAGCAAAATGTAAAATATTGCCAGAATTATCTTCAAAATAAAATCTCCCCGAGTAACGGTTCATTTTGACCTTTATAAAGAAGGTGTCAATCCATTTTTCATCCTTATACACCTCATAAACATATTCATTATCCAGGGTAAATGAGAGTTTCTTATCCAAGGATTTATCCTTAGAATATGATTCAATCTCCCGATGTTTAAGTGGATTTTGGTAAAAATGAACCTGATTATCTTCAATATACGATACAAAATGAAAAGGCAAGGTTTTAGAACCTAATAGAGCATTTTCTTGTACTTGAATATGAATATGGGGTTGAGGGGAATATCCGCTGTTACCACATAAACCAAGGATCTGCCCTACTTCTACGTATTCTCCTTTTTTCACCTTTAAAGAATGTCTAGAAAAATGTGAAATCTCAACATAGTTTTCATCAAGTCCTTGTATAACAAGATAATTCCCCCAATTTTCAATAGTGTTTACCTCTCCAATAATATTATCTTCAACGCTGTCTTTTAAGTCCACTACATATCCTGTAACAGGGGAAAGTACAGGCTTATTAAAGGCATAATAATCCTCAAGAAAGTCACCATTGTTTTTAAAAGACTTACCTGCTTTCATAATGACAAAGTCATAAGCATATTTCCATTCTCCCTTATGAGTCCATTCATCATTAAAACCTTGATATACCGACCACTTACCTGAAAAAGGTAAAAACACTTTTATCTTATCTGTTTTAAAACGAAAGAGTGCAAGGATGTAGGAACGAAGGGTCATTTCAGGTGTTTTTTGAATCACATAAGCAAACTCTTTAAACTTCACCACTTGTAAAACGAAAAGAAAGAACATAGTAATAATGTTAAAGGGCAAAGTAAATACTGGTATCTTATAAATCATCCAAAAAGAAGCCGAAGCATCTATCAATAAGACCGACATTGCCACACCAAGCATTGCAATGACAATACTGCGAAATGAAGGCACCAAAAAAATGCTTCCAAGGGCAATAGAAATTAAGATGTAATTAAAGGAATATGGGTTCATAAGCGCTGCTGAGAAAGAGCCTAACATCAAAGAATGTACATATACCCCCAGAAAAAAACCTGCTAAAGAAAATAAGAACATAATGCGAGAATATACTAAGATCAGAAAGACAAAGGCAATTCCAATATCCACATATGGTAAAAATAAAATCGTACCAAAGGCCTTAAAGTACATAGCTATTATTAAAGGTATAAAACTCATGTCTAATAGCTCAGGTTTTACATATAAGGCTTGTGTATATAAAGAAGTATAATTCAATGAAGCCAAGTATAAAAGCGTACTTACTAAGGTAAAGGGTAAAGATAAGATAGGAACAGATGCCTTGGCTAAAAGCTTATATAAAAGCATGCTCAGTAAAAAGGTAAAGATAGAAGACATAAGGATTAAAATCACTGAAATAAAGTTCACTTCAAATAAAAATCCTATTGACATCCCCACTAAAAGTGGATTATAAATATAAAAACCATTTTCTAAAAATTCTGCTTCCATACGAATAAAATAAGCAAACCCTAGCACTGATATAATGGCAATTAAACCTGAAAGCGCCACATTTATATTTACAAAAGAGATTAATAAAAGTACTATTCCAAAACGGGCATTTTGCAAAAACAAAATCTCCGCATATGAGGCAACAATAGCATGTAAATAGTATTTTATAGTATTCACATTAAACCTTTAGATATTCCGGTAGAACTTCACGTTCTTCAATATCACGTAACTCTTCTGCCTCACGAATAAGATGACTTTCCCCTTGCATATCAATCAAACATACCGCAGGACGATAACGAATAAACTGCATCCATTGTGTCACACTATAAGCACCTACAGGTGATATAGTCATCTGATCTCCACGTTTAAGCCGCGGTAGCATAACACTATCATCAATAACATCAATGTTCATACATAAGGGACCATTGACTAAAGAAGGTTCCATCATCCCATCACGTTTTTCACCTAATTCAAGATTATATTTAAACCAAAAAGCAGTATATAAAAGATTCACCCCAGCGTCCATAGTATAATTCATTCTTCCATCAGGCAAACGTTTCGTTCCTACTAATGAAGTGATAAGGTATCCTGCCTCATCAATAAGATGACGACCTGTTTCAAGATAAAGCTTTGGATAATTTCCTGCCTCAAGATTTTCATACAAGGCAGAAGTAATCGCCTCGGCATACTCATCAATACTAGGCACCACTACTTCAGGAGGCTGATATATCCCTTTTAAATGTGCCTTAGAAGCAAAGCCACCACCCATATCAAGATACTCAACCACAAAGTTTGTACTGGCTTCAATCTCTTTCATAAGTGTCACCATCTTAACTGTTTGTAATTTATAGGCATTAGCATCTAACATAAAGGTTCCAATATGTGAATGAAGACCTGTAATAAAAAGCTTACCCCCCGCTTCAATACGGCGAACGGCGTCCATAGCCTGACCACCTTCAATGTTAAAGCCAAAACGTGACCATTGTGGCTCCATGCCTGTGCTCATATTAAGACGAATGGCTACAGGTATTTTCATACCTAATTCATCCGAAACCTTTTCAAGGTCTGAAATCTCATCAAAGGTGTCAATATGGATCTTTGCACCTTCTTTTGCCGCTGTTAATAGGGAATGATAAGGCTTATATGGGCCATTAAAAATAATGTCTTTACCTTCAATGCCTGAAGCACGTGCTTTTTCATACTCAAATTCACTAACTACCTCGGCAATAGCGCCTTCTTGATGAAAGATAGAACAAATTGCTTTTAAGTAGTTAGTTTTATAGGACCAACCAAACTGTACATTTGGGTAACGAGAAGAGAAGGCTTCATAAGCTTCTTGATATAAAGAACGCATCTTTCTTTCTGAGAATACAAACAAAGGAGAACCATATTTATCAGTTAAATCCCTAATATTAGCGCCATCTATCTCGGTGCGAATCTTTTGTTGCATAGTGGGTAAACCTGCCTTTGACATGGTACTTTGAATCTTAATAATTGTTGGACTTTCATAAGCTAGCTTACTCATAACTTTCTCCTTGTGTTGCCAAATGGCTTAATTCTTTTATGTCTGCAATGCGCTCATAGGTATAACGAATCATCATCTTACCTGCCGTATAATTACTCTCTCTATCTACCTTTTTACCTTCAGAAAAGTCTACCAAACGTTTAGGCAGGTTCACCCCTAATCCCGTAGCAAAATATACCCACGCTGGAAAACGAGGATTAATCTCAATCATATAAATTGTATTTCCATCCACCATACATTCAAGTTCAAAAGGGCCTTTCCATAATGTCTTTTTTACAAAATCTTCAGCTACCTTTATCAAGTCTTTATGCTCGATAGAAACCCCATTCCAAAACTTACCCATAGCCGTTGTTGTCATCTTCTTAGCGGCAACTAAACCAAGGTTTCCGCCACTTCCGTCCCCAACCCCAACAACATTGAGCTCATCTCCTCGCACCATTTCCTGCACAAGTACTGGATATCCCCATTCATTGGCTATCTCAGAAAAACGAAGAATCGCTTCACTTAGGTTATATACGATATAGGCCTTATAATAATTCCCTTTTACAACCGCAGGAAAGTCTACCTTCTTTAAGGCCTCTGTTAACTCACTAATATTTGTTGTTTTCAAGGTTTTGGGATATTTAATCCCTAATTCATCTGAAAGGCTTGCCAGGTGCTCTTTTGCACGAAGGTCAAACTGTTTTTGTGTGGGTAAGAAGGTTCGTATACCTTC
>DTVI01000023.1 GCA_012963655.1 Sulfurimonas sp. | reverse complement strand
GAAAAAGTGAAACGCCTGATGATGGTGGGGCGCTTTCATGGATAAGTGAATACTTGCAAGGCTATACCTCTTTAGTTATTAACATAGAAGAAGTCCAAAACCTTTTTATTTATAAAAAGTTTGGTGAGGGTGATCATCTTTGTTTCGCGGGACATGTAGATGTGGTTCCTGCCGGCGAAGGTTGGGATACAGATCCTTATAAGGCAATAGAAAAAGATGGTTATATTTATGGTCGTGGAGCTCAGGATATGAAGTCGGGTTTATCCGCTTTTATTCAAGCTGTTCATGATACCTCGTCTTTTGATGGGACCTTATCTCTTTTACTGACTTCAGATGAAGAGGGCCCTGCAAAAAATGGAACGGTGAAGGTTCTAGAAGTCTTAAAAGAGAAAAAACTAATGCCTGATGCTTGTATTGTAGCTGAGCCTACTTGTTCAACAGTCTTTGGTGACGCAATGAAAGTAGGACGTAGAGGTTCTATAAATGGTTTTATTAATGTAACAGGTAAACAAGGTCACGCTGCATATCCTGAAAAAGCTATAAACCCTATACATCAAGTGGCTACTATCTTAGGTCAAATGGCAGGAATCAACCTTGATGAAGGTGATAACTATTTCTCACCTTCAAAGTTTGTAGTAACAGATATAAGATCTGGTATGCAAGTTACTAATGTAAGTCCTGGTAGTCTTCAAATGATGTTTAATGTACGAAACTCAACAAAAACAGATCAAGACTCGATCCGAGCCTTTGTAGATAAATATTTTAAAGATATGAATTACACCTTAGAGCTTAATCAATCAGCTTATCCCTTTGTAACAGATGAAAATACGCACATAGTAAAAACACTGGATAAGGCTATAGAAAATGTAACAGGTGTTGTCCCTGAACACTCAACAGCTGGTGGGACTTCAGATGCACGCTTTATTGCACCTTGTGGCGTCAGTGTTGTAGAGTTTGGTGTAAAAAATGACACTATACATGCACCAAATGAAAGAACATCTAAGCTTGAGGTGCAAAAGCTTTATGAGGTGTTTAGAGAGTTGATTGATACTTTTTAAGGTATATATTAAATAAAACTCAATATGTGTTTTTTATAAGCACGGGAATAGGGTATATAGCCTTTGAGAGTTAAAATACTTCAAAAGAATGAACTTCCTTATCTTTTTGATTATGCTAAACTTTAAGACTGGGATATAGAAGCTCATATTTATGCTCTTTTTACTTCCCATCCTGAAGATTTTTTACTTTTGCATTAGATCATCTTAAAGACTATCAAGTTCCCCTTGATAGTACTTTAGAGACTAAATCATTTTATGAAGTGTATGGATTTAAAAGTTATTTTGATCTTATACATTATAAGTTTTTAATAGGTTCTATTAACCTGCCAAAAAGTTCTTTATTACTAAGTAAAAAGCTAAAGCAGAAAGCATTTCAAGAGAATACTTATTTACAAACATTATTTCAAGATAAGGATGTAAATTATAGAGCTATTTCTGAAGGAAAAAACATTAGCTCTTTTGCTTTTAGTCTTTCTTATAAGATTTCTTTAGAATGATCAGATATCAATGAAGCCTTGACTCTCTTTTATGCACTAATACACCCATATATATACAAGTAACAAGATTAACCCCTGTCATAGAAGAAATATGTAAAACCTTAAAGATGCAAGAAAATTCTAAATCACGAAGAATGTATAACAAGGTTTTAGACTAAGGGTCTTAACTGTTTCTAGGCTCCTATAAACTAGTTATTATCTTTTATCTGTGCAATATGATAGAATACTAGTATGAAAAAAATATTATCCTTATTATCTTTATGCGTGTTTACCTTATATGCAAATGAACTAAATTGGGCTAATTCTTATAATGAAGCCCTATTAATAGCTAAGGCTGAAAATAAAAATATTATGTTACTAATTACAAGTAAGACCTGTAGATGGTGTCGAAAGTTAGAGTCTAATACATAAACAGATGAAGGTGTTATTAAGCGCATTAATAAAGATTATATTTCTCTTCGTGTAACACGTGGAAAAGATGATTACCCTGAATCTCTTGAAGCCCCAGGTGTTCCTACAACTTACTTTTTAGATAATAAGGGGAACCCTATAATTAGAAAAGTAATGGGATATTGGAATATAGAAGACTATTTATCCTTTTTAGATGATGTAGATTATAAACTAGGCAGAAAAGAATATTTTGAGTAAAATAACATAAATTAGGATACCTCCGAAGAAATTATCCAAGGGATGATTTTTTGAGAGTAAAATAACATAAATAGGATATCAATAATGAGTACAACAATGGAATTCGTAGCAACACTAGATGCACCACAGGCAATTGGCCCATATTCTCAAGCAGTAAAAGTAAATGGCATGGTATACACTTCAGGTCAAATTGCCTTAACTCCCGAAGGTGAAATGTTAGGAGATGATATTATTCTTCAAACAAAGCAGGTTTTTGCTAACTTAAAAGCGGTTTTAGAAGAAGCTGGAACATCATTAGACAATGTAGTGAAGGTTATGGTCTTTGTAGCAGACATTAATGACTTTGCAGCGGTTAATGAAATTTATGCAGAAGCCTTTGGCTCTCATAAACCAGCACGCTCTTTAGTAGCAGCAAAAACCTTACCTAAGAATGCTCTAGTAGAGATTGAAGTTATCGCTGTTAGTGCTGATAGTTATAGTTATTAAGTTTTAATAATGATTTAGATCCAATACTTAGGATAAAGTCTTTATTTGTTTTTTGATAGATTGTTTATAAGAAGGAAAATGACTAGGATGAGTAAGGAACCTGATAAATGGGGGAGAATATTCAACTGAATCCAAGTTATGTAGTTGAGGTGCTCCATATATTAAAATACCTGAAGCGCCAAAACAACCTACTTCTAAGTAAAATACTTTAGATAAACCTGTCCTCTTAAAATAAGTAATCAAATACATAAACATAAGTTTTCCCTTTCAATATGCAATAGTTATAGTTAATTGGGATAGATGTATTTTGATATTTTTCAGTTAGATAAAAATAGATTATTTAGATTTAATTTGAGAATATTTTACAAGATGTCAAAGTGAAATAGTGTATTATCTTTTTAAGAGTAAAGGATATAGATGAATTTAACAGAAGATATAAGTGATATAGAATTAAAACAA
>DTVI01000022.1 GCA_012963655.1 Sulfurimonas sp. | reverse complement strand
CAACCTCTCCTTGGGTGTAACCGTCTTTTAAAGTTAAGATAATCTTTTTATTTCTATCTTTTAAAATGTTTGGATAATGGTTCTTGTTTTTGCTTAATCAAGCTCTCTTCACTTCGTTTATATTTTTGATTCATATGTTTATGCAAAGTCGCTACTTTACCTTCTTTAAGTACTGTATTTAGACTTGAAAATATTGTTTTTTCATTTAATATACTATTTTTAAAAAGATGTTTCCTCGGGCAACTCCACTCTTGATCTTACTATACCTCTTTTACATACTTGATAGAGTAGTTTGTATAAGATCAATTGAGTATAAATTAAATAGCTGCCCCCTTATTTAATCTATATTAGTAATAATGATAGTATAATTTACGCACTTACATGAGGAGTGTTTTTTGAAAAAGTATTTAGGATTAGTATTAACAGTTTTAGTCATTTTTTTTAGTGCCTGTGGTGGTTCACCAAAACCAGAGGTTATTTCATATCCATCATGGTATCTAAATCCACCGGCTAATAACGGTTCATTTTTGTATGGGGTGGGAGAAGGCTCAAACATTAATATTGCAAAGGCAGCAGCACTTAGCTTTGTTTCTGAGTCCTTATCATTAACCGTTAGTTCTAAATTAAGAAAGAGTGAGTCAAGTTCAAGTTATAACGGTAATGAAAATACCTATCGCTCTACAGTCAGCAGTTTAAAAGCCCAAGCGAAAGATATGGAGTTTAGCGAGTATAAAATTGTAAAAAATGAGCAAATAGGTTCTAGAATTGTACTTTTAGTGGAAGTTTCAAGACATAAACTTTTTGCAGATCAAAAGGCTAAGTTAGATCTATATACTAAAGAACTTAAAGCTGAAGTTAAAGATATCCAAAAATATCCTTTATTAAAGCAGGCACAGTTATACAAAGAACGGGCTAAAAAGCGTTATATCTTAAAGTCAATGGCCCTTTTAACAAAAACAATAAATTCAAAGTTTAAGACTGATGCTTATATAACACAAGCAATACAAGTAGGTGCCGCTTCAACGGACGCCTTAAATAAAGTAAAGATATTCGTACACAGTTCCTCTAAGTCCAAGGTATTTGTGAGTAGCATTAAAGAAGGACTTAATAAGGCAGGCATAAAGATAGCCTCTAAGGGTGCTAATACAAACCTTTATATAGATGTGAATTATAATTTAGATGAGATATATAGCTTTCAAATAGCAAAGGCAAGACTGTCGTTTACTACTAAATCAAAGGCTAAAACTATTGCAACTAATACGGTGACAGTTAGTGGAAAGTCAAAATATGGTTACGATAAGGCAAAGATAAATGCTAGTAATATGCTTAAGAAGAAGATTAAAAAAGATGGTATTTTTTCAGTACTAGGTTTAAAATAACAAAGACGGTATAAAATTATTTTATATAGTTTTTTTAGGTATACTTCACGATGATATTAATTACATTAGTAAATTAATATAAAGGAACTAAATGTTTAAAAGTAGTAATTTCACAGCATTGATTGGGTCAATGTTAGTATTGTTGTTTACAGGGTGTGGTACAGCCATTGGAAATTTAAGTGCGTACAAGCCGCATCAACTTGAAAGAGCCGAGCTTATGCCATCACAAAAGGCACTTGCTGGTCAAAAACTAAAAGTTGTTGTCATGAGTGTTGAAGATGATAGTTTTAAAATTGCGAAACAGGCTAATTTAGGGAAAGCACTAACACGTATGTTAGAGAGTGAAATCGGTAGAGATCAATCTATTGAGATTTTAGATAGATCAGCAACAGTAAAGTTTGAGAATGAAATTAAACTTGGTGAGATGAATGGTGCAGATGAAGGTGAAAATATTTTATTAGATTCAGCCGATTATCTTGTTGTTGGTGAACTTAAAAATGCTAGTTTTACTTCACGTTTTGTTGAAAGAAGTTCATGGGTAGATAAGAAGGGTTACAAACATGTTATTCCTGCACATTATATCTATACGGCAGAAGTTGATGGTCAATTGAAAATTTTTGAACTTCCATCAATGAAGATTAAAAAAGTTATCGGTTTTAGTGACAATAAACAACGTAATGAAGATTCAAGATTTCTTGGAAACAGAGTTTATGTTGATAATGGTTTAGTTAATAAGGCCGGTGAAGATGCTATTCATTCAGCGCGTATTGAACTGAAAAACTTTTTAGCACCTAAGGGTTATTTAATTGGAGCTCGTTCACTTGATGGCGAACGCATTATTAAAATTTCTTTAGGCTTAAATAATGGTATTAAAGAAGGCGATAATATTGTAATCACAACCAAAAAAACGATTATTGATCAATTAACTGAATCATCTACTATAGAAGTTTATAAGGTAGCAGAAGCAACAGTTTCTGATAAAATTCAAGCTAAAAGTGCATGGGCACGCCTAAGCATGGAAGTTCCAGGTGAAATGGTTCACTTAGGGGATGACGTTAAAGTTGTATATTCCAAAGGTTTTATGGATTATGTAAATGATGCCGGTAAGGTTGCAAATAGCATGGGTAAATAGTCTTTTTTATTCGTTATTGTCATTATGGCAATAACGAGCTTTCAACACTTCTTCTTTAATTTTAAAATCATATAAATTTATCAGTATATTCAATTCTTAGATAAGGTCAAGGTCTTTTGTTTGATATCTTGAGATAAAAGTCTATTCCTAAGTACACCTTTTCTGTACGCATTATGATATCTAAGATTTTTAGAATGTAGGTCCGTAAAGTTCAATCAAAATGGTGACTTACCCCTATATTGTTATAAAATTCCTCAGAAGAATAAAAGAATTCTATATTTTATAGTACTTAAGCAATAAACAAGATGCCTTGCTATACTATAGTTTTATTAAAAATTCTTATAAGGGTAATTTAATAATAATATTACTATTTTTTATAGTTATTGCTATGGTAGTCTCCATCATTGATTGGAAGAAGGCATATATTCCGAATAGGATTATATTTTCGGCTTTATTTGTCTTGGGGATTATGAAATATATAGAGGGTGATTTGCACTGGCATGATCTTGTAGCTGTGCTGATAATTTTAAGTATATTTTTAATACCAATTGCCTTAAATATGGATTTTGGTGGTGGGGACTTAAGGTATGGGGCCTTTTGTGCACTTTTCCTGGGTTTACCCTTAATAGGGTGGTTTCTTATTATT
>DTVI01000021.1 GCA_012963655.1 Sulfurimonas sp. | reverse complement strand
ATGATGTAAGTCAATGATACATGGCTAAGGGAAATACAATGAACTTAAATAAAAAAGAAGTGAAAGCTATAAAACTAACACATTTTACACAATTTGTAGAAAAAATCAAAACAAGTCAAGAAAAAGAACGGCTAAAAAAGATAAAAGAAAATGAGGACTATATTGAGCATATAAAAAAACATGATAAAGAAGCCTATGAACGTTACTTAAGCTATTCAACATATTTAAGTCATTGAGTTTAAGGGGACAAAAGTGTCCTATCCCCTTTATCCTTATCTAGTCGTCGTTATGTAGTTGTCCCGTAAATTCAAAGCCAAACTTCATTTTGTTAGCTATTTCTTCTTGTACTTCTTCAATAAGATCATCAGTTCGACCTTCTACCTGCTCTAGATAGATCTCTTTTGCTCTCTTTTGCTTAAAGGTATGTACCGTATACTCTTTATCCGCACCATGTTCTTCTATGAACTTTTCAATAGTATCTTCCCAAACGAAGGTAAGATCATGATCTATAGACTCTTGTTCTTCCTTCTCAGGCAAGGTGTAGTTAAAGACTACATTATCTTCATAAGTGATAACTTCATACAATTTTTGTTCTGTTTGAGACGTTTCGTTAGTGTTTGTCATTATTCTCTCTATTAGTAATATATAAATTATTTGAAGTTATATCAAAATTAGCTGTAAGATAAATAAGTTTTTAAACTACTTATTATTATTAAATGTAAATAATGATTACATAAGCCTGATTTGTTGCCCTAATAAGCTAAAATAAAAAGAGAAGCGAAGCGGAGTTTACAAAATGGGGTCAGAAACTTGGAGTTAAATGGGGGGATTTAACCCCTGAAGCGTATATTATCTATTTTTGAAAAGACTGATAATCTTTTTCAAAACCTTGAATATCATTTTCTCTACCAATAGGTAAATTTCGTACTAACAACTCAGGATGAATATCTATTTTCATCTGCTTTTCAACACTATACTTAATCGTTGAGCCAGAACTACCACAACCAACACAAGCCCCTAATAGTTGCACATAAATAATTCCTGATTCAATGGCAACAAATTTAATATCACCACCATCAGCAGCAATTCCAGGTCTTACTTTTTCAATCGTAACCTTAACGGGTCCTACGAGTTCTTCATCTGTAAAAGGTATCATTTTTATTTCCTTATCTATCATAATATTTTTAATTTGTTTTAGTATCGCAAAATAGTAGAAGTTCACTTAATAGCCTATAAATTATCTTTTATAGTAAGAGCATCTTATATATACTTAAGAGGACTCAATCAGTAAATTAGCGACAGTTAATTAATCTGCACTTTTTAATTTAAAGTACCCTATTCCCTTTATTCACAACCACCCGTTATTTGACAGCCTACATTAGTTGTTCCGAAATAACGACCGCTCTTATTCATACAAGTAAGTGCCACCTCATAATTAAGCATTCGTTCATCAAATTCAAAAGTCTCAACAAATTCTTTAATTGCATATCCATCTTGTAATGTAATACTATTAATATCAGTTCCGTGTTCTACTATAATCCATATAGGCGCACCTGATTTTGCGGTAACATCATATTTATCTACTTTCATTTTGTACCTTTTTTAATTTATAATATTAGTTTTTAAATTGTCTTTATTTCTATTTTAGTTTTAACGGCGGTTTTTCTTATTTTTTGTGCCCTTTTCTCGCGTTCCTTGATATGGCTTGTTCTTTTGAGCCTCAGCATCTTCAATAACAAAAGCAGCCTCCGAGTCAATAAACTTATAAACAATCTCTTTAAAGCGTGCTACCGAACCCATATCTACACTCTCTCGAGGGGTATTAGATCCTGTAATATTCGCTCCAATAGAAGCATACTCAAGTTTGGGAGCCTTGCGCTTAAGTACCGCGCATTCTAGTCCCGCATGTAACGCTTTAAATTCCACAAAACCTTCTACCTCTTCAACGGCAGAAGACAATCTTTGAGCAAACTCACTTTTTTCAACGATCCATGCTGGGTATACATTCTCTTCTTTGATTTTAAATCGAAAGTTATCAAGATAAGAACGGGTCTGTTCTTCAAGTTGAATCATACCTACACCATCCATAGCACGAAGAGACAATTCAACAATCAGCTTATGATCTTCAATTTTCATTTGTGCAAAATTCACACTATTATGAGGAATATTGTAGATATTATTATCTTTTTTAACCCCATGAGGCATGTTAACTAGTCCTAAAAGTATACTTTCAGTATCTGCATAATAATGGACATTTTCTTGATTTTCTGCTTCTTTAAATTGGCTAGGTACATGAGCGCCCTCTTCCATGATAAACAGAGCTTTTGCTGATTTAGAAATAGTATTACGTAGTTGACCACCCGAAATACCCGTCAGCTTGATATCACTTTTTTGTAAAAGTTTTACAATCTCTAGATTGGCATTAGGAATATTTTTATCTATATCTAAACTAGAATGTCCCCCAGGAAGATTATCAATACTACATTCATAGTACTTAGCCCCTTCAATGCGAACACGGTTGAGTTCTAAGGTCCCTATAAGATCAAGACCACCAGCACAAGCAGTATAAACAGTTTCACTCTCTTGAGCATTTAAATTAAGAACATGTTTGGTTTTAACAGTGAGTTCTAAGGCTCTAACCCCTACAAGACCGATCTCTTTATCTGCTGTAAATAGAAAATCAACGGGCTTTTTATCTTGCATCGCAAGAAGCATCATCGCCACACCAACACCGCTATCTGCACCTAAGGTAGACTCTGTTGCACAGAGCTTTCCCATTTTTTCAATAAGCTCTAAATTGGGAACTTCATCCAAACAGAGCATATCATAGTGTGATTGTAGGGTTAAGGTCGCTTCATTGTGATAACAAATAATATTACCAGCCTTATCACTCTTAGGCACATATCCATTGGTTTTGGCCCAATTACGGATAAAGGTCTCCATTTCCAACGCATGACCACTACAGCGTGGTATTTCACAAATTTGTCTAAATATATTCCAAAAAACTTCCATATTTGTTTAATGTCCTTTAATAATTACTAATGAGACATTATACATTCTCTTTACTTACACTCCTAGTAACTGCATTCATCTTTCATATTTATCTTAACGCCCAAGCACTGATATGTCAACCCTATTTCATATAAAGAATACAAGCTTCTAAGCACCTG
>DTVI01000020.1 GCA_012963655.1 Sulfurimonas sp. | reverse complement strand
CACAAGATAAAGATAAGTTTTTACAGATTTTCTGCAAAGCCTGTTCCACTTATAAGGTGAATGTCCATGATTATTGTTTAATGGATAATGACTATCACCTTTTAATTAGAAACAAAAACGTAGCAGTCATTTATGGCAAGGTAGATATCTCTCTTATTATGTTTTTGATGAGTCTTACCTTTTATCCTTGTTTATGTACATAGAGCATAATCCAATAAAAGCAAATATGTGTAATAAGGTCGGAGAATATAGATATACTTTATTGGCAACGCATTTAAATACAAAGCTTGATATCATAAAGTGTGCATCTCATTCAAGAATAAAAAGAGATTTATCAGGAGAGGGCTTTTTAGAATTAATAGAGCACGAAGTTAAGTTTCATAAGCTAAAATCATTAGAAGAACATTTTGATGCAAAAGAGGAACGAATCGATAGAAATTTTGCAATTATGAATGCATTACATGATGGCTATTCACAAGCAAGTATATCAAGGTTTCTCAAAACCTCTACTTCTTTAATATTAAAAATTACAAAAGAGATAAAATGGGAAAGTGGCCATTCATCACCTGTCCCCAATTTTTTTTAAATATTTTCAAGCAAAACAAGCCGACTTATTTACAGATATAATAAGACCTAGCAACGAACGTAAAAAGAGCGTCGCTGAAGTCGAACCTTGTATAACATCAAGTGGCAATTATTCTAATATATAAAACGAGAGGCATTAATGAATACTAGAAAAACTTTAATTTTACTTGGAAGTATTTTGATTGCATGGACAATTATTCACTTTTTAAATACTGGACCGTCTAAAGATAGTCATAAAAGATGGATTAAGGAGTGGTATCCACAAGCACAAAATATTGAAGTTTTTGACATAAGAGAAGAAGAAAATAGAAAATATGTCACTTTTGTGAAATTTGATATTAGTAAACAAAAAAAGGATTGTTCTACTATAGTTTTTGCAACTGATTTAGGTAAGAGACTTTATAATTTAGAAGAAAACTTTAAAGGTTGTAAATCAAAGTAGAATAAAATATACAACAAGTACTAGGAGAGAAACACGAACCCTAGTGGAGATTCACGCATAGGGATATTTTTAGAGGTGGTCGCAAAGCGATGTTTCTTTAGAAAAAGACAGACACATTTAAAGAATAGTTCTAATGTCAATATATATCTACTCTCAAAAGTAGTCCTTAACAGGACATAGTGTCTACTAATAGCTAAAATATATAATATCAAGACACAATGGTCCTCCCATTGTCTTAAAATGAGTAAAAAGCACATCAGCAACTTTCATATTATAAAGTTTTTCATTCCAAAATAACCATTTAATATCATTAACCTATATTTTAAAAAACATCTAGATATAATAAATGTCAGATAATTGTGATATTTAAGACTTCTTAGCATATAATGTCCTCCTATAAAGAGTTATACGTTTCCGTTTAGGCGACAATAGAACATTTAAAACAGAAAGAAGAACTTATTTACTATACAAACTTTAAAAAGCTAAAACAATGATTTACATAATACAAAGTCAGGAACTAAATGCATACAAACTTGGTTTTACAAGTTCCCCACTAGAGACAAGATTGAAAGAAATCCAAAATGGTTCAAGTGGTGGAGATAAAAGTTGTATTTTAATTCATAATGAAGAAGGTGACTTGAAATTAGAAAAACAAATTTTCAAAGAACTAGA
Organism: Sulfurimonas sp.; assembly: GCA_012963655.1. GTDB lineage: Bacteria > Campylobacterota > Campylobacteria > Campylobacterales > Sulfurimonadaceae. Next base: position 1,482 of record DTVI01000020.1, on the reverse strand, counting down.
CACTTGTAAAATTGAGCATCTAAATCATAAAGAATGGGTTAACTGCTCTTTGGCAATGATACTTGATACAATAAACTGCTTGAAAGTCAAAAGTATTTTTAAAAAAAATCAAGATGGAGTGGTAACCTAAATTCATACTAAGAAATTAACAAATTCTAAGTTAAAATAAAATGAATAAGGGAACCCATGAGAAAAAGTAAATATAGCAAAGAGTTTAAAGATTCAACGGTGCAGTTGATCTTAAATAATAACGAGAGTGTAATAAAAGTAGCAGCAGATTTAGATCTAAATCCTAAGACATTATATTATTGGGTTACGAGTTATAAAAAAGCACATAATATATCAGTTAGAAGTATGAATTCATCGGCTTCAAGCGAGAGCATAGAAGATGAGAATAAACGCCTTAGAAAAGAGAATAAGCTACTTAAACAAGAGCGTGACATCCTAAAAAAGGCGACCGCATACTTTGCAAAAGAAACTCTATAAAGTATGCATGGATATATGAATATAAAACGAGTTTTACTATTTCACTTATGTGCAAGGTTTTTAAAGTAGATAAGTCATCTTACTATCATTGGATAAAAGCGGGTTGCATAATCAGAAAAGAGGATACACAGCTAAATACCTTGATAGAAGCTATATTTATGCAAGGTCGTAAGAACTACGGAACAAGGCGAATACAAGGTAAATTAAAAGAGCTATACGGTTTACTAGTATCGAGAAAGCGAATTTCTCAAATAATGAAAAGCCTTAACCTCAAAGTTAAAATGAAAAGAAGATACAAGAACACAACCGACTCTAATCACAATTTACCGATTGCACCAAATGTTATAGATAGAGATTTTTATGCATCAACTCCTGACACGAAATATGTAGGGGATATAACCTATATTTCAACAGGTGAAGGGTGGCTTTATCTTGCAACAGTGATAGACCTGTATTCAAGAAAGGTTGTTGGCTGGTCTATGGATGACACCATGAAGGTATCCTTGGTAAATGATGCTTTAATCATGGCCATTCAGCGCAGAAGCCCACCAGCTGGCCTTGTCTGGCATACTGATAGAGGAAGTCAATATGCATCTTACTTACATAAAGATTTATTACTTGAACATGGGATCGTCCAAAGTATGAGCAGAAAAGGTAATTGTTGGGATAATGCAGTAGCGGAGAGCTTCTTTAAAACATTAAAAAGGGATTTAGTCTATCAGACCTATTTTTATACTAAAAGCCAGGCAAAAAGAGAAATCTTTGAGTACATAGAGTTTCATTACAATAGAGTAAGAAGTCATAGTTATTTAGGAAATCTTTCGCCTTGTAAGTTTGAAAAAATTAATTTCATGTTACAACTAGAAACGGCTGCTTAGAATTGTATGATTTCTAGTATGAATTTAAGTTACCATTCCAATTAATGTCTTTTTGAGTAATTCGAAATATCTGATAGCCAAGTGAATTTAGACATTATTTTCACTTTTATACAGGTTT
>DTVI01000019.1:2272-3206 GCA_012963655.1 Sulfurimonas sp. | reverse complement strand
TCCTATAAGCGCGAGAGCGCGAGAGGTCTCAATACCAAGACCATGCATTGCCTCGCTCGCAAGGTACTCACGTATGGATGAGCGAAGAACTGCTCTACCATCACCATGTCGGGAATAAAGAGTAAGTCCTGAGCCTTTTAGCTGTAAATTTTGTCCATTGATCTTGCCTAAATTGATAGCTCTTCCATCACCTAAGCGTCCAGAAAACTGACCAAACTGATGTCCAGCGTAACACATAGCAAAGGTTTCAGACCCTTCTAGTTTAGTATTTCCATTAACAATGTTAATAAGCTCTTTGTCAAGAGCTAAGTCTTCATCTATTCCTAAGAGTTTTGCAGCATTATGTGAAGTCGAAATAAGAAAGGGTTTATCCAGTGGTGTTGGGTCTACCTTAGTATAAAAAATTGGTTTAAGATTTAAGTATGGGTTAGTTAGTTTTAAGTTAGAAAATTTCATAAGAAGTTTTTATCAAGTTACCTATTAAAACTTGCTACTTATTAATATAGTAGTATTTTTTTTAGGATATGATTAAGAAAAATAAGTTTAGCTATTAAGGGTTTTGAGATAAGTATTCAAATTCAGGAAGATATCAAAGAGAGTCATTTTCTATGATTTGAAGAAGCTCCATATTTTTTTGGTTTTAAGCTATTTGATTGATGTTTTTTAGCATCTCTCTTGGCTTGAGGAGAGAATAGAAGTTGGTACATTACCAGTCTAGCTTATCAGATGTAACAAAGTTTTCATTTGGCTCCTTAGAAGCATCAATAATACTTTTCAAATAAGCATCATCGCTTTTAAATTCTGTTTGGTCTAAAATTGTTATTTCTTTTTTTTGTAAAGTGCCTTAAAAGCCAAAGGAACTTTACACTTATGTTGTCGTCACCTGACCCAAATTCTTTCCCGGTAGGGAAAACTATTCGCTACTCGTAGTTGT
>DTVI01000019.1:0-2219 GCA_012963655.1 Sulfurimonas sp. | reverse complement strand
GGATAACTACTACAACCGTAAAACTGATTACCTTTGTTTACACCTTTCTTAACTTAATGCCATTCTTCACAAGGGTGTATTTAAGGTATACTATCCCAGGAATTTAGAATTTTTGAACTTTATAATTGATAAAAGAAATGAAAAGTAGAATTAAATGAATTATCTGAACAATCCAAGCACTGCATGTACGACGCCACCCCAAGGACTATCGTTAGATACTCAACTGTCTCACAACGATATATTATCACTGAACACCTACGATTTTTTAGCATATTTAGGAAAAACAACGATAAACCCCGGAGGGGTAGAGGGTCGTAAGCAGTTACTTAATCATCTGAACATAAAGCCCAATACCCATCTACTTGAAATCGGTTGCGGAACTGGCCACACCGCTTGTTATATCGCAAAAAAATACAATTGCAAAGTAACCGCCATTGATATTTCTGAAGCCATGGTTGATGAAGCCAGGCTTACCATAAAAAAGGCAGGCTTAGAAGATAGAGTTCAGTGTAAAACCGGTGACATTATGGAGTTAGAGTATGAAGATAATCATTTCGACTATGTAATGTCTCAAGCCGTATTAATGTTTGTTGATCAGAAAAAATCATTATCAGAAATAATTCGAGTTTTAAAGCCAGGGGGAAGCTATGCTGGACTAGAATTTGCCTGGCACAAACAACCGTCTCTTGATATGGAAAGAGAAACCAACCAAATATGTGGCTGTGTATCGTTGAAATTTCACTTAATAAGCGACTGGAAAAAGAGCCTCACCGACTCCAATTTCATTCACACAAAAACCGTAATCAAAAAATTAAAAATGTTATCAATAATTGGTTTTATTCAAGATGAAGGAATAATAAACACGGTTAAAATATCTTTAAAATTATGCCTAAAAACTGAAAATAGGATCCGCATGAAAATAATATGGGCGCATTTTTCTAATCATTTAGACTACATAGGGTACGGGTTATTAACAGGTGAAAAACCGAGTTAATATTAAGAATAAAGTAGGGTCAACTATTTTTTCCAAAGTTTAGTTATATATTCTTAATATCTATAATCATAGGAACAACGAACTTTGTTATACATTCTATATCCTCATCATTTCCGGTATGCCCATATGGTATTGCTATTGCGATAATTTTAGCTTGTTTAATTAGTGGAGTAATTGTACGAAGATAACTTTCAACTTTTTCTTTATCCCATAGCTTTCCAAGTTTAGAACCTAATGTATTAAACATATCTAAATCAAGGTCTAAAATAATTTCCTGCTCACCTATATTATGTACCAAATCTTTAATACTATCGTAGATATTTTGTACCACCTTATACTTATTTACAAAACTCTCATCTCGTCCAACAGTATCTTTTTGAAAACAATGAAAATCTACTTTATTAATATAACCCCTAATTATTGATGGAGCTATAAAAGAATCTTTTCTAATATTACTATCTTTAATAAGTGAATTTTTCATATTCTTTAAGTTCGTATCTCTTATTGTTGATTCATTTTCGTTATAGTCATTACATGCATTCCAATGGAAATTTAAATTAACTAAAGTTGAAGGAAATTTGTTATTTTTCCTATATTGTTCCCAACAATGCAATGACCATTTATGATTATGTATGATCCAAATATTTGGATATATTTCATCAAAATATTTTTCATTATTTCCAAAAACTATTTTATCTATATCGTTCATTTCATTCCTTAATATAACGTTTGTCGTGAGCGAATAATTTACCCCAGGGTAAAATATTCGTTCCTAGCCTTTGTTATGTACTTACTAAAAGTTTCACACAACTTGGCAGATCTGGGTGTACGGTGTAAGAGGGCAGGTATTTAATTTATTATGTCTTGAATATCTGTTTGCCAAACAAAGTGAGGGCCTATATTAGTTTACTCTTTGTACAATTTCATATTTTCCAAGTCTAATATTTCCCAAGTGAACAATACATCTTGAGTGTGCGTCAAATATTCCTACTCTACCACATTCAAGTTCTAGTTTTTTATTATCAAATATACCTTCTAAGTCACCTGTTTCAGTTCCATCAAGAGGACCTTTTAATACTTTTTTACCATTAAGGTATATACTTATTGTATTAAATGCCGTTGGATTTAAAGTTTTAAACCTTTTTTCCATTTTCAACTCAACTTTATATTCAGAACTTCCTTTTTCTGTTTGAACAGATTGAAAATTATATTTAGCAGCACAGCC
>DTVI01000018.1:2407-3224 GCA_012963655.1 Sulfurimonas sp. | reverse complement strand
ATTTGGAGTATATAAAATTCAAAGAGTGGTGTAAGTACAAGGAGTCTAGCGAGGTGAACTTTGTGAAGAAAAGGCCAAGAGTTTGGCTTTTTTAAAAGTGCAACCAGAGTTGTTATGCTTTAGCATCAACGTCGGAGTCCATTAGACGAACGTAACGACGCAGTAATTGCGTCGCTATTTGAACTTTTAGATTATACTGGTTTAACTGTGATTCCGTATTTATCTTCAGCTACTGTACGTGGCTCAAGTGCATAGTCATTAATTTCGTTAAAGTTAAGGTATTTATAGATTTTATCTTCTTTACCAGCAATTTTAGCAGGTACGAAGTCCATATATTCTTTAACTGTAGGAATTTTACCAAGTTTAGCACACATGGCTGCAAGTTCTGCAGAACCAAGGAATACTTGAGTACCTTTACCTAGACGGTTGTTAAAGTTACGAGTTGATGTTGAGAAAACTGTTGAGTCTTTACGAGCAGACGCTTGGTTACCCATACATAATGAACAACCTGGAACTTCTGTAGTTGCTTCGATTGCTTGATAAACATCGTAGTAACCTTCGTTGATTAGTTGTTGCTCATCCATTTTTGTTGGTGGAACAATCCAGAATTTTTCAACCTTATGTTTACCTTCGCCTCTCATGATTTCACCAGCAGCACGGTAATGACCAACATTAGTCATACAAGAACCTAAGAATACTTCATCAAGTGGAGTTCCAGCAACTTCAGATAATAATTTAACATTATCTGGATCATTTGGACAAGCAAGAATTGGTTCAGTGATTTCATTTAAACCAGTATAATCTAAAAGTTCAAATA
>DTVI01000018.1:0-2397 GCA_012963655.1 Sulfurimonas sp. | reverse complement strand
CAGTGATTTCATTTAAATCAATCTCAATTACTGCAGCATATTCAGCATCAGCATCTGGTTGCATAAGTGTAGGATTAGCTAACCAATCTTTCATCTTACCAATACGACGTGAAATTGTAGTAGCATCGTCATAACCATCTTTAACCATTGCTTCAAGTAAAGCAACATTAGATTTTAAATACTCTTCAACTGGTGCAGTGTTTAATAAAACAGTACAAGCAGCAGCAGAACGCTCAGCAGATGCATCTGAAAGTTCAAATGCTTGCTCAGCTTTAAGATCAGGTAAACCTTCAATTTCTAAGATACGACCAGCAAATACATTGATTTTACCCTCTTTAGGAACAGTTAAGTGTCCTTGTTGGATAGCAACATAAGGGATAGCATTAACAAGGTCACGTAAAGTGATACCTGGTTGCATTTCACCTTTAAAACGTACAAGAACTGATTCTGGCATACTTAAAGGCATAGAACCTGTAACACCAGCAAATGCAACCGCACCTGAACCAGCAGGAAAAGAAATACCAATTGGGAAACGTGTATGTGAATCAGCACCTGTACCAACAGTATCAGGAAGAACCATACGGTTTAACCAAGAGTGGATAATTCCATCACCTGGACGTAAAGCAACACCAGAACGGTTAGAGATAAATGCTGGTAAGTTAGCATGCATCTCTGCATCTGATGGTTTAGGATAAGCTGCAGTATGACAGAAAGTTTGAAGTACTAAGTCAGCATTAAAACCTAATGCTGCAAGTTCTTTAATCTCATCTCTAGTCATTGGACCTGTAGTATCTTGAGAACCAACAGTATTCATTTCTGGTTCAACATACATACCTGGACGAACACCAGCTAAACCTGAAGCTTTACCAACCATTTTCTGTGCAAGAGTATAACCCTTACCTGTATCAGCAGGTTGATCAGCAGTTAAGAATGCTTCAGAAGCACCAAGACCTAAAACAGCACGAGCCTTAGAAGTAAGACCACGACCAATAATAAGTGGAATACGACCACCAGCCTGAACTTCATCAGTAATAGTGTTTGGAGTTAATTTAAAAGTTGAAATACATTTTCCATCTTTATGAGCTTCACCTTTGTAAGGGTAAATAGTAACTTCATCACCAGTCTCCATTGCTGAAACATCAAGTTCTAAAGGAAGAGCACCTGAATCTTCACAAGTTGCAAAGAAAATAGGAGCGATAGTTTGACCGAGTACAACACCACCAGTACGTTTGTTTGGAACACCTTCAATATCTACACCTAGGTGCCATTGAACAGAGTTAACACCTGATTTACGTGAAGAACCAGTACCAACAACATCACCAACATAAGCAATTGGGTGACCTTTAGTTTTAAGTTCTTTAAGTGTGTCTAATGGGTTGTCCATTCTGTTAATTAGAAGTGAGTTTGCATGTAAAGGGATATCTGAACGAGTAAATGCTTCAGAAGCTGGAGATAAATCATCAGTATTTGTCTCACCTGGAACTTTGTAAACTGTAATAGTCATTTCTTCAGGAATAGGTGACTTAGAAGTAAACCACTCTGCATTTGCCCATGAAGTAAGAACTTTAGTAGCTGCTGCATTACCTTCTTTATGTAATTTTTCTACATCGTTAAACGCATCGTAAACTAAAAGAGTTTTACATAATGCAGTTACAGCAGTATCAACAACTTCTGTATTTGATGAAGATAGTGCATGAATCATAGGAAGAACATTAAATCCACCTAACATCATGCCTAGCATTTCCACTGCTCTTACTGCTGAGATTGAATCAACAGTGATATTCTCAGCTGCAATTTCATTTAAAAATGCTGCTTTAACTTGTGCAGAATCATCTACACCAGGTGCTACGCGATTTGTAAGTAAGTCAAGTAACTCATCTGTACAATCAGTTTTAATCAGTTCGATAACTTCTGCTGTTTGCACAGCTGTCAGTGCTAATGGTGGTACGCCAAGTGCAGTTCTCTCAGCAACATGTGCTTTATAATCTTCTAAAAATGCCATAGTTATTCCTATTACGAGTAATTTTCCAAATATTATAGCTAAAGATAAGTAATCATTTTCAAAGTGTTACGAATGTAAACACTAATATTCTAGCATATTTAAACAGTGTGATTTTATGTAACACTAAAGCCTTCTATTTTTAAGTTCTTCTTGTAAAATACTTTTTTGAGCACCGGAATAGTTCTCTTTTAACCATAACAGATAGGAATCTGGTAGTTCTGCATACAACATGCCCTTATACTGCCCAAAGCTCACGCGAGGCTTTACCTGACTTACAACAGGGTTATCTATACAAGAAGCATCTAAGGTACTAAGTTTAATGATTTTTACAAACTCTTTAAACTCTATCTTTTTTTGAATGACAAAAGAATAAGTTGCAAAATCAAATACACCCT
>DTVI01000017.1 GCA_012963655.1 Sulfurimonas sp. | reverse complement strand
CCTTAGGAAGAATCTTAGTGAATAAAGTAATATCAGTAGAAATTAAAGAATAATAAGGAATCAATAATATGGCAAAAGAAATAATTTTTTCAGATCAAGCTAGAAATAAACTAGCATCTGGTGTTCAAAAACTTGCAGACGCAGTAAAAGTAACTATGGGACCACGCGGTCGTAATGTTTTAATTCAAAAAAGCTTTGGAGCACCAACTCTTACTAAAGATGGTGTTTCTGTTGCAAGAGAAATTGAGCTTAAAGATACATTAGAAAATATGGGTGCACAACTTGTAAAAGAAGTTGCATCAAAAACTGCTGATGAAGCTGGTGATGGTACAACAACTGCAACTATCTTAGCTAATGCAATTTATCAAGAAGGTTTACGTAATATCACTGCAGGTGCAAACCCTGTTGAAGTTAAACGTGGAATGGATAAGGCTACTGCTTCTATCTTAGTTGAGCTAAAAAAAGCATCTAGAAGCGTTGGCGGGAAAAACGAAATTGCTCAGGTAGCTTCTATTTCTGCAAACTCAGATACTACTATTGGTGATATGATTGCTGAAGCTATGGACAAGGTTGGTCAAGACGGTGTTATCACTGTTGAAGAAGCTAAGGGTATTAATGATGAATTAGAAGTTGTTGAGGGTATGCAGTTTGACAGAGGTTATTTATCTCCTTACTTCATCACTAACACTGAAAAGATGACAGCTGAGATTGAACAACCATTTATTCTTTTATTTGATTCTAAAATCTCAAACCTAAAAGACTTACTTCCTGTTCTTGAAGAAGTTCAAAAAACTAACCGTCCCTTACTTATCATTGCAGAAGATGTAGATGGGGAAGCCTTAGCTACTCTTGTTGTAAACAAGATGCGTGGTGTTTTAAATATTTCTGCTGTTAAGGCTCCAGGTTTTGGAGACAGACGTAAGGCAATGTTACAAGACATTGGTGTTCTTACAGGGGGACAGGTTGTATCTGAAGAGGTAGGCCGTACACTTGAAACAACAACAATACAAGACCTAGGGCAAGCTTCAAGAGTAGTTATTGACAAAGATAATACTGTTATCGTTGATGGTGCAGGAGACAAGGCTAGCGTTAAGGCTAGAATTGCTGAAATTAAAGTTCAACTAGACACAACTACATCTGAATATGATAAAGAAAAACTTCAAGAACGTCTTGCAAAACTTTCTGGTGGTGTCGCTGTACTTAAGGTTGGAGCAGCTACTGAAACAGAAATGAAAGAAAAGAAAGACCGTGTTGATGATGCACTTTCTGCAACAAAAGCAGCGGTTGAAGAAGGTATTGTTATTGGTGGTGGTGCTGCACTAATTCGAGCAGCAGCTAAGATTGATATATCTGCTTTAAAACATGATCAAAAAATTGGTGCAGAAATTATTCTACGAGCTATCAAAGCACCAATGAAGCAAATCGCTGAAAACGCAGGTTTTGATGCGGGTGTTGTTGTTAACACTATAGAAAAATCTGATTGTCTGACTGTAGGCTTTAATGCAGCAACGGGTGAATATGTAGATATGTTTAAGGCTGGGATTATTGATCCATTTAAGGTTGAGCGCGTTGCACTTACTAATGCAACCTCAGTAGCAGCAATGCTTCTTACAACAGAAGCTGCTATCTTTGATGCAAAAGACGAAAATCCTGCAGCAATGGCACCAGATATGGGTGGCATGGGCGGAATGCCTGGAATGGGAATGTAAGTTCTTAGAATAACACATTTTTTCCCTTCTTAAGAGGGAAAAATATTAAGAACTATCAAACAGCATATCTTGCTTTTGATTGTTCTTTATCAATCTTTTATTTCGAGCTAATACTTTGCTCTAAGCCCTCTTTATTCCTACACTCGCTATAATTTCATCAATATAACTTTCAAGGATTTTCATGCTTGTAGCTCCAAGTATCTTATCAGCCGATTTTGGCAATTTAGCGCGTGATGTAAAAGCCATTTGTGATGCAGGATGTGACCTTGTTCACGTAGATGTTATGGATGGTCATTTTGTACCAAACCTAACTATTGGGCCTGTTGTTGTAAGCGCTGTTGCTAAGGCGGCTACTAAGCCCCTAGATGTTCACCTTATGGTTGAGAACAACACCTTCTTTGTAGACCTTTTTGCACCTTTAAAGCCAGGTTACATTACCTTTCATATGGAAGAAGAAAAGAATCCTCATCGTTTAGTTCAATATATTAGAGAACTAGGCATTAAGCCCGGTGTTGTTTTAAATCCACATACTCCCGCTGAATCTGTAGAATATCTTCTACAAGACTTAGACATGGTACTTGTAATGAGTGTTAATCCTGGTTTTGGTGGTCAAAAATTTATCCCTAATGTAGTTGAAAAGATTAAACGTCTTGCTGCCCTTAGAGATAGAATTAATCCAAACTGTCTTATAGAAATAGATGGTGGTGTAAATGCTGATAATATAGAAATGCTACGTGATGCAGGTGTTGATGTTTGTGTTGCAGGATCTTACGTCTTTAAACATGAATCATATGAAACTGCTATTGAGAATTTAAAAGTTTGAAAGTAAAGATTTGCGGGATAACTTCCTTAGAAGATGCCTTAGCTACCATTGCTTCAGGAGCAGATGCACTAGGCTTTGTCTTTTATGAAAATTCTCCTCGTTATATCTCAGCTATAAATGCTAAAAAAATAATTTCAGAGCTTCCTCCCTTTGTAGAAAAGGTTGGTCTTTTTGTTAATCTTGATGCTAAAAGCATAAATACTATTGCAAAAACTTCAGGTATTTCCCTTATCCAACTTCATTTTGATGTTACAAATGAATTATGTGAAGCACTAGAACTTCCTTATATAAAAGTTGTTCGTGCTCAATGCCCTGAAGACATTAAAGAAAATGAAACTAGTTATCGCCTGATAGATGCTTATTGTGAGGCTTATGGCGGTATGGGCAAACGCTTGAACCTTGAATGGTTTAAAGATGTTGATTGTTCTAAGATTATTCTTGCGGGTGGCTTATCAACCGATAATGTTAAAGAGTGTCTTGCTTATGGTTTTTACGCCCTTGACGTTAGTTCTGGTGTTGAAGTATCTAAGGGAATTAAAGACCCTCAAAAAGTTTCTGCCTTTATAAATGCTGTAAAATGCTAGAAAAGTTTGAAAATGCTCTATCTAAGCAAGGTATACCTCGTATTAAATTTATAAAACATCTTCAAAAATATGCAGATCCTGACTTTAGCTTAGAACTTCTAAAAGCACAAGGGGCCCCCTTATATGAGCATCAGGGTAAGTTTATATATAAAACTGCTATACAGCCCCTTAGACATGGTAAATTTTGTATTATGGATATAGAAACTAATGGGTCTAAGCCTAGTACAGGTGCGACAATTATTGAACTTGGGGCTGTTATTTTTCAAGATGGAAAGATTATAAACACCTTTGAGTCCTTTGCCCAATGTAATGAGATACCTATGAATATCCAAAAACTTACAGGTATTAGTCTAGATGACACCCTTAATGCTCCTTCATTAAAAGATGTAATGTTCAAATTTAGAGAGTTTTTAGGAGACAGTGTTTTTGTAGCTCATGATGTTAAGTTTGATTATAATTTCACTTCAGCCATGATGCAAAGAGTTGGTTTAGAACCCTTATCCAATAGAAAACTATGCACCTTTGAACTTGCTCAACGAAGTTTTAAGGCTGAAAGGTATGGTCTTAAGCATTTAAATAAGACACTCAATTTACATACAGAGGCAGACCATCATAGAGCCTTATCTGACGCAATAACTGCCTTAGAATTAATGAAGGTATCTATGCAGACCTTACCTAAAAAAGTTATCAATGTAGAAGATCTAATACGTTTCTCAAAAGAAGCACCAAGACTTCGAAAAGAAGTTAAGAAACAAACAAAAGAATAAGCCTTCCAGCTTAAGTTACGCGGAAGTGTCCTTAAGAGACTGATTAATAAATACTATAAAAGTATATAAATAATTTGTACTGAATTTTCTGGATGTAAGGTTTATAAATATATTGTGTTTTATTATAATGAGAGTCTTATCGCTAATAGGAGAAGACCTTGCATAAGGCATAGACTAAAGTCTATGTGAAAAGAAAGTTTTAAAGCAGAAGAGATCTACTCTGTAAATTCTCCATGAGAAGTGAGTTTATCATAACGCTTTTGCATACGTTCTTCAGAACTCATAGAGTTTAACTCTTCTACTGCATTTAAGAAATAATCTCCTAATGCCTTAGCTGCACCTTCTTTATCTCTATGTGCACCAATTAATGGCTCATCAATAATATTATCAATCAAGTCAAAACTAAGTAGGTCAGCTGAAGTGATTTTAAGTGCCTTAGTTGCAGTTTCAACCTTAGCAGGATCATTCCAAAGAATTGCAGAACAACCTTCAGGTGAAATAACTGAGAATACAGAATAACGCATCATGGCTAATTTGTCAGCAACACCAATTGCAAGTGCTCCACCTGAACCACCCTCACCTATTACAATAGAAACCGTAGGTGTATCAAGTTCAGCAAGTTCAAGAAGATTTCTAGCAATAGCTTCTGACTGGTTACGCTCTTCTGCTCCAAGACCAGGATATGCACCAGGAGTGTCTATTAGCATAAGAACAGGAATACCAAACTTCTCAGCCATTTTAGCAGCTCTAAGAGCTTTTCTATAACCTTCAGGATTAGGCATACCAAAATTACGCTTTAGCTTATTTTTAGTACCCCTACCCTTTTGCTCGCCAATAACCATAGTACGTTGAGTACCAATATATCCAAGAAAACATACTATAGCCTGGTCATCACCAAAGTGTCTATCACCATGAATTTCATACTTATCTGTCATAAGTAAATTAATATAATCGATAGCATAAGGTCTATCTTGATGACGTGCCAGTTGAAGTTCTTGAAAAGGGGAAAGATTTGAATAGGTTTTTTTAACCTCTTTTTCTAAATCTTTTTGTAAGATTTCAGCAGCATGTTCGTCATGACGTACCTCTGCTGAAATGATGTCTTCTTGGATTTGCTTGATTTTTTGCTCAAAGCCTAAATAAGTAGCCAAGGAAGTCCTTTAGATTTTTTTGAAAATTACAACACCGTTTGTTCCACCGAAACCAAACGAGTTACTCATTACAACATTAAGATCAGCTTTTCTAGAAGCATTAGGAATAATGTCTAGATCACAGTTTTCATCAGGATTAATGTGGTTAATGGTTGGAGGAAGAATTCCATCACGCATAGCCATAATTGAAACAACCGCTTCAATTCCACCAGCAGCGCCAAGACAGTGACCTGTTTGACCCTTAGTAGAAGAAATTGGAGGACAGTTTTCTTTTCCGTCAAATAATGCTTTAAGTGCTGCAGTTTCGTTTTTATCATTAACAGGAGTTGAAGTACCATGTGCATTTACATAATCTACTTTTGGCTCGCCTGCCATCTTATAAGCAGCTTTCATTGCACGAAGTGGACCTTCAAGAGTTGGAGTCGTGATATGATTTGCATCACCACTTTCTCCAAAACCGATAAGTTCAGCATAAATTCTAGCGCCACGTTTTTTAGCAGACTCATATTCTTCTAAAACAAGAGCAGCTCCACCCTCACCCATAACAAAACCATTACGTTCTGCGTCAAAAGGACGAGAAGCAGTCTTAGGATCATCATTTCTAGTTGAAAGTGCTTTCATTGCGTTGAATCCACCGATTCCAACACCAGTAATTGCAGACTCAGCAGCAACTACTAACATCTGCTCAGCTCCATTACAAATAATTGTTTTTGCTGCTTCAGAGATACCATGAGTACCTGCTGCACACGCTGTTGCACAAGAAAGGTTAGGACCTTGAAGACCATGCTCAATTGTTACAAATCCACCAAGCATATTGATTAATGCTGAAGGGATGAAAAATGGAGATAAACGACGTGGACCACGTGTTTCTAAGATAATAGAGTTCTTCTCAATAACAGGAAGACCACCAATACCAGAAGCCGCAGAGATACCAAAACGTTCCATATCAATGTCATCAGGTAAGTTAGCATCAGCCATAGCTTCTTGAGCTGCTTTTAGACCTAAGTGAATAAATCTATCAGCTTTTTTAACTTCTTTAGGAGCCATAACAGTAGATGGATCAAAGTCTTTAACTTCACCAGCAATTGTCACCCCATGACCTTCTGTGTCATATAATGAAATTTGATCAATTCCACAAACACCATCACAAATTGCTTTAAAAGCGGTCTCTTTATCATTTCCAACTGCGGTAATCATTCCGATACCTGTAACTACAACTCTTCTCACATTGACTCCTGGAATATGTTCTTAGACCTAAATTTAATAAAATTGAGGTCTAAAAACAATTATTTTATGAAAGGCCTAAGCCCTTCTACTAAGAATTACTTACTTTCGATATAAGCAACAACGTCTTTAACAGTTTGAATCTTTTCAGCTTCATCATCTGGAATTTCGATGTCGAATTTTTCTTCAAGTGCCATTACTAGCTCAACAACGTCAAGGCTGTCTGCTCCAAGATCTTCTACGAATTTCGCATCTTCTTTAACTTCATCAGCGCTAACGCTTAATTGCTCAACTACTACTTCTTTGATATCTTCTAAAAGTGCCATTATAGCTCCTAGGTAATTATTTTATGGCGCAATTATATCACATAAAACTTAAACAGTAAAATACTGAAAACAAATTTTATAAAGAATTTTGGAAGAAAGAAGAAATTAGAGAAGGGGGAACATAGCTTTTAGGCCATATTCATTCCACCGTTGACTTTTAATACTTCTCCCGTAATATAAGAAGAGTGGTCTGATAATAAAAAAGCAGTTGCTTCAGCAACCTCAGATGGGTTTCCAAAACGCCCCATAGGAATCTTTGCTGTAAACGCGTCTTTAATCTCATCTGACAGGGCCCCTGTCATTTCAGTCGCAATAAAACCTGGAGTAATCGTGTTGTAGCGGATGCCAGAAGTAGCTGCTTCAATAGCAAAAGACTTAGTCATTGCAATCACACCACCCTTAGACGCCGCGTAATTAGTTTGGCCCGCATTTCCTGTTTCACCAACTATAGAAGAAATGTTTACAACAGAACCAAACTTCTTTTTACGAGCCGCCTTAAAAAACTCTCTACATCCTGTAAATACAGAAGTAAGGTTAGCATTAATTACAGACATGAAGTCTTCATTTTTCATACGCATTGCAAGTTTGTCATTTGTGATACCAGCATTATTTACTAGGTAGGCTAATTCCCCATCAGCTGTAATAATTTCTTTCATACCTGCAACAAAAGCCGCTTCATCAGATACATCAAAACCAATTACCTCAGCATTTCCACCAGCTTCAAGAATAGCTGCCTTTACTGCATTAGCCTCTGCCTCACCTGAACGGTAATTTACCCATACCTTAAGACCATAAGATGCTAAACCCTTTGCTAATTCTGCACCGATTCCTCTACTTGCGCCTGTTACTAATACATTTTTACCTGTGAATTTCATACTATTGATTCCTTTAGTTTTATCTGACAACCCTGTAGTTGTGATTAAGGGGGACACAGCTTGAATTTTTAACGATTTACGTTGAAAACTTAAGCAATGTCCCCGTAGCCAAGCTCATTACTATATTTATATCAGTAACTTTACTTTAGCACTGTTTTCGGTTTTTCCTGAAACGTTTCCCTTAGATAAGCGAAGTATCCATCTCTGATGGAATATCTAAGCCCATTAGGGAAAGAACGGTAGGGGCAATATTATTTAAACCACCTGTCTTAACTTCTTTTACACCATCTGCTTGAACAAAACACCAAACCTTACCTACGGTATGGTTTGTAAGAATATTTCCAAGTTCATCTTTCATCTCTTCACAATTTCCATGATCTGAAGTTAAAACAAGAGCATAATCATTTTCTTTTGCCTTAGTTATAATTTGACCTAGTTCTTTATCTACAGCTTCAACTGCTTTAATAGAAGCTTCGACATTTCCTGTATGGCCAACCATATCTCCATTAGCAAAGTTTACAACAATAAAGTCTGTATTTTCATCCATAGCCTTTCTAACAGCATTCCCAACTTCAGGAGCACTCATTTCAGGCTGTTCATCATAGGTTTTGACCTTAGGACTAGGGATAAGTACACGTGTTTCATTTAAAAATGGTTCATCAATTCCACCATTTAAAAAGAAAGTCACATGAGCATATTTTTCTGTTTCGGCTGTATGGAGCTGATTTAATCCAGCCTTTGAGATAACCTCAGCAAGTGTATTTTGTGGTGCATCTTTTGGGAACATCACTGGGTAAGGGAAACTTTTATTATAAGAAGTCATTGTTGCTATATGTAAGTCTTTAAATTCTCGAGTAAATCCATCAAAGTTAATATCACCAAGAGAAGTTGTAATCTCTCTTACTCTATCTGAACGAAAGTTTATAGAAATAAGAGCATCACCCTTTTGCATTCCATTATACGAAGAAAAGGCAGTTGGAAGAACAAATTCATCGGTTTCATCTTTAGTATATGAAGCATCTATATAATCTTGAGCAGATAATTCAGATTTAGGACTTGCATCAACCATAGCCTTATATCCTGGTTCAACTCTTTCCCATCTATTATCTCTGTCCATAGTATAAAAGCGACCTGCGATACTTGCAATAGAGATATTATCATTACAAATATCTTCTATTTGTGAAATATACTTTTTTGCTGATGTAGGTGAAACATCACGTCCATCTGTAATAAGATGAAGATAAACCTTTTTACCCTTAGACTCTGCAATCTTGGCTACACCCATAAAATGAGAAATATGAGAATGAACTCCACCATCAGATAGAAGTCCCATAATGTGTATATTGTTACTTGCATTAAGCGCCTTAAGTAAAACCTCATTATCTTTAAGAGTATCTTCTTTAAGTGCTAATGAAATTTTTACAAGGTCTTGATAAAGGATACGTCCACTTCCTATAGAAAGATGACCTACCTCAGAATTTCCCATTTGTCCCTCAGGTAAACCAACACTTAAACCAAAGGTATCTATTAATGAATGAGGTGTTTCTTTAAAAAGTTTATCATAACTTGGTTTATTTGCATGATAAAAGGCATTATGCTCTGTACGCTCACAATAACCAATCCCATCGGTGATAACTAATATCGCTTTTTTCGCCAAAACTTATCCTATATGTATCTTTTTATATTTGTATTAGCGCGATTATACTAAAATGTCTCTTTTATTTCTATAATAATGGACTTATATGCTTTATTGGCTTTACAGACACCTTGATATCAACCTTTTTCAATACATTACTGTTCGTGCTGGCTTTGCCTTTTTCATTGCCTTGCTTATCACTATCTTAATCATGCCACGTTTTATAAAATGGGCCCAGAACAGATGGGAACAACCTATTAATGATTATGCACCTGACAGCCACCAAAATAAGGCCAAGACCCCTACGATGGGAGGAATAGTCTTTATATGCGCCACCCTAATTGCCACAGTTTTAACCGCAAAACTAAATTCTTACTTTGTAGTAGGAGGTATACTTACACTGGTTTTATTTTCTTTAATTGGTCTTCAAGACGATCTTTCAAAGGTCTTAAAAAATGAAAACCGTGCTGGCTTATCTGCAAGAGCAAAACTCTTTTTACAAGTTTTAGCTTCAACTATTGTGGGAGCTTATCTTTGTTTTTATGCGGACTTTAATACAGATCTATACCTTCCTTTTTTGAAAAATCCTCTTTTTGACATGGGACCTTTTGCTATTGTCTTTTGGGCCTTAGTTATGGTGGGAACCTCAAACGCGGTAAATCTAACTGATGGACTGGATGGATTAGCCTCTGTGCCTTCTATTTTCTCCCTTCTCTCTCTTAGTGTTATTGTGTATATTACAGGTCATGCTATCATCTCAAAATACCTCTTATTACCAAATTTTGCCGTAGGTGAAGTTGTTATCATTGCTGCAGCTTTAATGGGTTCTATTACAGGGTTTTTATGGTTTAACTGTCATCCTGCGGAAGTCTTTATGGGAGATTCTGGTTCACTTACTATTGGTGCCTTTATCGCTTATATGGGAATTATTGGTAAATCAGAAATACTCTTAGTCTTAATAGGCCTTATCTTTGTTATTGAAACCGTGTCTGTCATACTTCAAGTTGGCTCTTATAAACTTAGAAAAAAACGTGTTTTTTTAATGGCTCCTATTCATCATCATTTTGAGATGAAGCAATGGCATGAAAATAAAATCATCGTTAGGTTTTGGATAATTTCTATGCTTTCTAATCTTATTGCTCTTATCTCTCTTAAGATTCGTTAATTATGATACTTCAAATAAAAAAAATGTTAAATGCATATTTTCTTGTGAGTAAAATGACATCAATAGGAGTTTTTTAAATGTCCAATTTGAAAAGTACTATCTCCTTTTTTGGATACGGAAAAACAACAAGAGCTCTTGCAAAAAAACTTGGGGTTTCAAGCTTTTATGATGATAATGTGTCTAAACCACATCAGGATGAAGAAGGAAATTATCTTAAGCCAAGCTCTGAGTTTGAAGCCAAATACTCTACTTGTGAAATTCCTTCACCAGGAATGACACCTTCTCATAAACTTATTAAAGAAGCTAAAAATCTTATTAGTGAATATGATTATTTTGCAGATAGTATGCCTCCTTCGGTTTGGATATCAGGAACCAATGGTAAGACAACTACCACACAAATGATACAAACTCTTTTAGCTTCACATGGATCACTAGCAGGTGGAAATATTGGAACACCCTTAGCTGAGTTAGATGAGAATGCTTCACTTTGGATTTTAGAAACTTCTTCTTTTACACTTCATTATACAAATAAGGCCGTACCTCAGATTTATGTTCTATTACCTATCACTCCTGATCATTTATATTGGCATGGTTCTATGAGTGAGTATGAAGAGGCCAAGTTAAAGCCACTCAAGATGATGTCTGAGGGCGACGCTGTTCTTATCCCGTCTAAGTATAAGGATTATCCTACAAAGGCTATGAAAATTTGTTATGAAAACAATGAAGACCTAGAGGAATACTTTAATATAGACAGTAGCAAGTTAAAGTTCAAGGGAGCCTTTTTACAAGACGCCCTACTCGCATTAGGTGTTTCTAAGATACTCTTTGATGAATGTGATTATGATCTTATCAATTCTATGTCCTTAGATGCTCATAGACAAGAAGAACTACACGATAAGAAGGGAAGGCTTTGGGTAAACGATTCAAAGGCCACTAACCTTGACGCAAGTCTTCAAGCTATTCTTGCCTACAAAGACAAGCCTCTATCTTTAATCCTAGGAGGAGATGATAAGGGTGTTGACCTTAGACCTCTTTTTCTTGAGCTTAAGGGCTTAGATCTAAATATCTTCGCCATAGGTAAAAATGAGTCTATTCTTTTAGCTCTTGCTAAAGAATTTGAACTTAATATTGAAGGGTGTAAGACCTTAGAAATTGCTTGTGAAAAAATCCGTCAAGAAGAAGATACAAATCGAACGGTTTTGCTCTCTCCTGCCGCTGCGAGTCTAGACCAATTTAGCTCTTATGGCCAAAGAGGTGATGAATTTAAAAGGTTTGCACTTCTTTAAGCTTTCTATAACGACCCCTAAGTTATAATTTCGGCTCTTAAATATATGACATGCCTCGTTAGCTCAGTCGGTAGAGCAAATGACTGAAAATCATTGTGTCCTTGGTTCGATTCCGAGACGAGGCACCATTTCATTATTTAAGAAACTTTCAATACTAAAAGTGCCTCGTTAGCTCAGTCGGTAGAGCAAATGACTGAAAATCATTGTGTCCTTGGTTCGATTCCGAGACGAGGCACCACTTTTAGCACTCTTTTCCCCAATGTAAACTATCAATATACTTTATCCACTAAAAGCATGCATCAAAGCATATTTTCTTAACGCGGCATATCGTTATCAACAAGTTAAAGTACAGATGTACACTTCCCTTATTTCTGCCTCAATTAAAACAAAATGGCAATCAAAAGCTAGCTTTTATCTCATTCAATGCAAAATATCAATTTAGTTAATTTATTTCCTTAAGGGACATAGTGTCTGTTTATCCATGCAATAAAAAACTAACAGACAAAAGTGTCCGTTTATTACTAAATTAGCAGGGGAAAAGGACACTTTATTCTTAAGTTTCAATGCACTCAAATAAGCCATACAATTCCAAAGCCCTCAAGAGCTGTAATTTAGTTCAAATAACGAGATATTTTGGATGTCTGATATTTATCATATTAAGGGTAATAACGCTAAAGTGTTCGTTGAATAAAGAGTTATATCATTAACTAAAAAGGATGCACCATTAAAATTACAATATTTATACTAGTTTTTTTATTAACTACACATTTAAATGCTAACTTGATAGAAAGCAAAAACACTTATAACCTCACATCGTTACAAGAAGAAATAGACACATCTACACTACCAGTTATGATATATTTTAGAGCAGACTGGTGCACGATTTGTAAAGAAATGGAAAAGAAAGTA
>DTVI01000016.1 GCA_012963655.1 Sulfurimonas sp. | reverse complement strand
TCTAATACATTAGAAACTAAGCCTATGAAAAAGATTAAAGTCTTAACCGTTGCTCCACTTTTTGGTGAAGTAATTCGTCGTGTTTATCATAACGAAAGTGTAAACTCACTGTTCGCATAAATTTTAAAGAGGGCTAACCTCTTTATTTTTTTACATATATTTTTTAGAAGCTATGTGTAAAGAGATAACATCTTAATAAGCTCAGATAAGGTACTTTATTGAAAAACATCAGAAACTTCTCCATCATCGCCCATATTGACCACGGTAAGTCAACACTTGCTGATAGAATTATCCAAGAATGTGGCTCTGTTAGTGACCGTGAAATGGGTACGCAGATGATGGACACTATGGAGATTGAGCAAGAACGTGGCATCACGATTAAGGCCCAGTCTGTTCGTTTAAATTATACAAAAGATGGTGTTACGTATATCCTTAACTTGATAGACACTCCGGGACATGTCGACTTTTCGTATGAAGTTTCTAAATCTCTTGCTTCTTCTGATGGCGCACTTTTAATTGTAGACGCAGCCCAAGGTGTTGAAGCGCAGACTATTGCTAATGTTTATATGGCGTTAGATAATGATTTAGAACTTCTTCCTGTTATTAATAAAATTGACCTTCCTGCTGCTGAGCCTGAAAGAGTAGCGGAAGAGATTGAAACGTCTATCGGTATTGACGCAACAGACGCACTTCTTGTTTCAGCTAAAACAGGTGTTGGGATTAAAGAACTTCTTGACGCTATTGTTGAAAGAATTCCTGCTCCTTCTGGCGATCCTGAAGCAACCACAAAGGCCATAATTTATGACTCATGGTTTGACTCTTATTTAGGTTCACTTGCTCTTGTGCGTGTGTTTGATGGAAGCCTTAAAAAAGGTCAGATGGTTAAGCTTATGTCAAATAATGAGACTCATGCTATCTTGGAACTTATGTATCCTCACCCCCTTAAACGTCACAATACAAAGAGTATAGAATCAGGTGAGATTGGTATTGTTGTTCTTGGTCTAAAAGAAGTTGGTATCATTAATGTTGGTGACACGATTACAGATGCGGCTAATCCTGCCTTAGAATCGGTTGGTACGTATGAACCTGCTAAGCCCTTTGTATTTGCAGGAATGTACCCTATTGATACGGACAAGTTTGAAGATTTACGTGATGCTCTTGATAAGTTGAAGCTTAATGATTCTTCTTTATCGTATGAACCAGAAACCTCTGTTGCTCTTGGTTTTGGCTTTAGAGTTGGTTTTCTTGGTATGCTTCATATGGAAGTTATTAAAGAACGACTTGAACGAGAATTTGACCTAGACCTTATTGCTACAGCGCCTTCTGTTGTGTATCATGTGTATCTTAATGATGGAACGAAATTAGATGTTCAAAATCCTTCAGAACTTCCTGAGGTAAACTTAATAGAACGCATCGAAGAACCTTATGTTAAAGCTACGGTTATTACACCTACTGAATATCTTGGTAATGTTATGAACCTTCTTGTGACAAAGCGTGGGGCTCAAAATAAGATGGATTATCTTAATGAAGATCGTGTTCTTTTAGAATATGAAGTGCCTATGAATGAGATTGTAGTAGGTTTTTATGATACGCTTAAGTCTATTTCAAAAGGGTATGCGAGTTTTGATTATGACCCTACTGAATTTAAAGAGGGTGACTTAGTTAAACTTGATGTTAAAGTAGCAGGGGAAGTGGTTGACGCACTTTCTGTTATTGTTCCTCGTACTTCTGCTGATTCTCGTGGTCGTTCTTTGGTTAAGAATATGAAAGAGATTGTTCCCAGACAACTTTTTGAAGTGGCGATTCAAGCTTCTCTTGGTTCTCGTGTTATTGCAAGAGAAACAATTAAATCTATGGGTAAAAATGTTACTGCTAAATGTTATGGTGGTGATATTACTAGAAAGCGTAAACTCTTAGACAAACAGAAAAAAGGTAAAAAGCGTATGAAGGCTATTGGTAAGGTTCAGCTTCCTCAAGAAGCTTTTATGTCTGTTCTTAAAATGGACTAAAATGCGTTGCTTGATATGTGAAAGCCTGTCTTTTAAACATATCTGCAAGACCTGTCAAAAGGACTTTCTTTCCCCTTCTTTTTTTAAACGTAAACTTCTTGGAAAAATTCCTGTATATTCTTTTTATAAGTATCAAGAGATTGAGTCTCTTCTTTTAACCAAGCATACAGACTTAGGTCACTATATTTATACTATCTTGGCTGAAAATTCCTTTCTTCCCTTTACTAAAAACTTTGAGTTTGACACTAAGGTATGTTCTTTAAGTATAGATGACAGATTATATAACTTCAAATGATTTTATTATTATGAAGGCTATAAAGCTTGGTAATGTTTCACATAAGATTAACTCTGCTGAAGAGATTATTGTCTTTTGGAGATTAACTAAGAGATAACCTTATCTTTAGCTCTAAGTTGTTATAATTCCATTATTAATTTACCTAAAAGGCCCTGTTAATGCGTGGATATAAGATTTTTGCTGGAAGTTCTAGTGTTGAGTTTGCTAAAGAAGTATGTACATCTTTAGATATTCCCCTTTCAAAAGCGGAAGTAAAACGTTTCTCTGATGGAGAAATTTCAATTCAAATTTCTGAGAGTGTACGTGGACGTGATGTATTTATTATTCAATCTACGGGAGCTCCTTCAAATGATAATTTAATGGAACTACTTATTATGGTTGATGCACTTCGTAGGTCTTCTGCTAACTCAATTACAGCTGTTATCCCTTATTTTGGTTACGCTAGACAAGATAGAAAGGCTGCTCCTCGTGTTCCAATTACAGCGCGACTAGTTGCTGATTTAATTGAAAAATCAGGGGTTGATCGTGTTGTTACTATTGACTTACATGCAGGTCAAATTCAAGGTTTCTTTGATATCCCTGTGGATAATCTTTATGGTTCTATTATATTTCAAGAATATGTTGAATCTAAAAATCTAAAAAATCCTATTATTGCTAGCCCCGATATTGGTGGTGTTGCAAGAGCACGTTATTTTGCTGAGAAGCTTGGTCTTGAAATGGTTATCGTTGATAAGCGTAGAGAAAAGGCGAATGAGTCTGAGGTTATGAATATTATTGGTGACGTAAAAGGTAAAGACGTTATTATGATTGATGATATGGTTGATACTGCGGGGACTATGGTTAAAGGTGCTGCGGCACTAAAAGCTAATGGGGCAACTTCGGTTATGGCTTGTGCTACTCACGGTGTTCTTTCCGGTAAGGCGTATGAAAATCTTAAAAATGATGCGCTT
>DTVI01000015.1 GCA_012963655.1 Sulfurimonas sp. | reverse complement strand
AGTAGAGAAAAAAGCCTTATTTATTGAGGGTGACCAAACTCGTCATTTTTCCCTTATAAAAGAGATAGACAAGTATGAACTTAAAAGTCCTGCTAAGCTAAAATCACTGAACTCAGCCTTAGCTTATTTAAAAAAGCAAGGCTGATTAAATCTAGAGGATATATTTGAATTTGTAAAAATTATTCGTTATTTTCATTATCTTCAAAATAAAGACTTTGATGGACTTCTAGGTTCTTGGATAAATGGGATTGAAATACATGAAGACTTTGCGCAGATTCAAAAATATTTTGATGAAGAGGGTAATTTTAATGAGCATTTAGATGAGGACTTGGTTAAGATGAACCAAACTCTTAAAAATCTAAAAGAACAGCTCTCAGCGTCTATGAAGCGTATCTTATACACCCAAAAGTTAGAATCTTATCTTGTTGATAGGCAAATACATTATCATAATGGCGAAGAATGTTTACTTCTTCGTCCTGGGTTTAATCATCATATTAAGGGAAACATTGTTGGACGTTCATCTGCTGGCTTCTTTTATGTGTCGCCTGATAGTATTTCTAAGTTAAAGGCGCAGGTTAACTCGGTACTTCAAGAAAAAGATTCTGTTTTATATGAGTACTCCAAAACTTTTTCATTAAGTATGCAAAAGATGCATGGATTTTTAAAGTTTGTAAACAAAAGCTTTGATTTATTTGATCATTATCAAGCCCGTGTTAACTTTGCCAGAAGTAAGGACTTACATATCCTAAAGGCTGAAAAGTCTGATGTGATTATCTTAAATGAATTTAAGCATCCTGCCATTTCTAATGCAAAGTCAGTTAGTGTGGATTTTTCATCTTCTGTCTTAATGGTAACAGGGGTAAATGCTGGTGGTAAGACTATGCTCTTAAAAGCTATATTAGCCTCTGCGTATTTAGCAAAATATCTTATTCCTCTTCCTATTAATCCTAAGGGCTCGCGTATTGGAAGTTTTAAAAACATTCACGCGATTATAGATGATCCCCAAAATGTTAAAAATGACATTTCTACCTTTGCCGGACGTATGCTTTCATTTGGGAAATTATTTTCACAAGAGAAAATGCTTATAGGTGTGGATGAGATAGAACTTGGAACAGACTCAGATGAGGCTGCAGCACTTTTTAAAGCTATGCTTGATGCGCTAATGAAAAAAGGTATGAAGGTAGTTGTTACCACTCACCATAAACGTCTTGCCTCTTTAATGGCAGAAAATAGAGATGTGTCTTTAATGGCAGCTGTATATGATGAAGCCAATCGCCGTCCTACTTACGGATTTTTACAAGGAATTATTGGAAAGTCATATGCCTTTGAAACAGCTATACGATATGGTGTTCCTGGTCTCTTAGTTAAAGAAGCTAAGGTTATTTATGGGAAGAACCATGAAAAACTAAATGCTCTTATTGAACGTTCTTCTGAATTAGAACGTTCACTTGTACAAAAGCATGACAAATTAAATCAAGAACTGGATGAAGTGTATGAGCAGAAAAAAGTATTAAAAGAAGCTCAAGAAGCCATTTATACTGAACTTAAAAAAGAAAAAGAGACCTTGAGTGCTGCTTATGCTAAGGCGATTAGTGAAGCTAAGGTTGCTGTGAAATCAAAAGACGAAAAAGAGCTACATAGAGCACTTAATAAGGCAAATAAAGAGCTTCCTAAAGACAAGCCCCATATGAAGATTAAAACGCCTTATAGCTTTAAAGTAGGGGACAGTGTTCAGTACAGAAGAACACATGGTACTATTACTTCTATTAAGAAAAAAGAAGCGATGATAGAAACTGATGGTATGAAGTTACGTGTAAAACTTGTTGAATTAAAACCTGTTCAAAAAGGTCTTATTAAACAACAAAAGACACAACTTACAGTAGAAAAAGAAAAACGTTCAGGTTTAAAACTTGACTTACATGGTCTAAGAGCAGAAGAAGCCATGGAACAAATGGACATTTTTCTTTCTGATGCACTTATCTCAGGTTGGGATGAGGTCCTGATTTATCATGGTATAGGAACAGGAAAGCTGGCTTATGCAGTTAAAGAATTTTTAAAAGTACATCCTTCTGTGCAAAGCTTCAGTGATGCACCTGCTCATATGGGTGGGTTTGGAGCTAAAATTGTTGTTCTGTGACAGTACTAGCTGAAAAATCGTTTTTTTCAAGAAATCGCTAGGGCTAGTTTTGGTAAAAATTCGTTAAATTATAAGACTTGCTTGCTTGAAACATCTAAAACTAATGTGCTATAATAAGTAAAATCTATATCTAGGGGACAGCATGGAACATCTTCACGATTTAATGGATTTGGGAAAAGAACTTAAAGTCCTGTATGTTGAAGATGATGAGAATCTACGTTTAGAAACTACCAAAATTATAGAGCGAATCTTTGACAAGGTTGATGTCGTAAGTGATGGGGTTGAAGGTTTTGATGCCTTTACTGATGGATGTTATGACCTTGTTATCACCGATATAGAGATGCCTCGTGTTAATGGTATTGAGATGAGTAGGAATATTCGCTCTATAAACAAAGACACCCCTATTGTCGTTGTTTCTGCTTATTCTAATACAGACTACTTTATTGACGCGATTACCATAGGTATTGATTATTATATTTTAAAGCCTATTAAGATGCCTAGCTTAATAGATACCTTGTTTGCCGCAGTTAAACGTGTTACTGATAAGCGTATAGCTGATGCATATAGACAAAAAGAGATAAAGAAACGTGTTCAACAAGCCTCTCAAAATATGCTCGCTGAAATCACTAATATTTC
Organism: Sulfurimonas sp.; assembly: GCA_012963655.1. GTDB lineage: Bacteria > Campylobacterota > Campylobacteria > Campylobacterales > Sulfurimonadaceae. Next base: position 488 of record DTVI01000015.1, on the reverse strand, counting down.
ACCTAATCCTACTATAGTATATGCTAATGGAAGTATCACCTTTATGAACCGTGCTTTTATTGAACTTTTTGAAGAAGAAGATCTTAAAAAACTTGTGGCAAATGAACAACACTTATGGAATTTTTTGAATGAAAAAATTTCTATTGATAGTGTTATCTACACAGAAAATGATTTTATCGAGCAATTAGATGATTTTAAAGGTCATGGAAATAAACATAAGATTTCCCTACGTACGAAAAAAGGAAGAAAAATATTTTTTGTTTTTAGAAATCCTTTAAGCCTTGAAGATTCACAATTAAATGCAGTGTATACCTTTAATGATATTACTGTTTTAGAATACCAAAAAGTCCAAATTAATCAATATAATGAGTACATGAATGAACTTATGTATACGAAATATAAATCTACAGAAAAAGTTGGACAAGCTGATATCATCGATAAAGTAAAATTTTAAAATTATCCCCTTTAAGAGAAAAAATGACCCACGC
>DTVI01000014.1 GCA_012963655.1 Sulfurimonas sp. | reverse complement strand
TTCTTGAATGCGCTGTAGAAATTGGCTTATTTGGAATAACAACTACCGCTTTTAAATAAGGGGGAATATGCTTCTTTTCTGAAAAAACCTTAGATTTTTCTACCACAGCTGTATTAAATCCACCCATAACCGCAGGTGTAATATTATCAGGATGTGGCTCATATTGTAAGGCATGGTTTAAAATACGACGTCTACTTACACGTACACCAGCTGCTTCATGGGCTGAGGCAATAGCCGAAACTATCACAGCTGAAGATGAACCAAGTCCACGTGAAAGTGGTACTTGGTTGTGAAAGGTAAACTTAAAATTTTGGCGCTTTTGCGTTAATTTATTGTAATGGTCGTTAAAAATACCAACAAAAAGATTATTACCCTTCAGTTTAGGATTATTTTCACCTTCTCCACGTACTGAAACAGAGTGAAAGCGTGAGGGTCTAATATCAACAGTGTTTCGTAAGTCTAAGGCTAGGCCTAAAGAGTCAAATCCAGGTCCGAGATTTGCGGAGGTAGCAGGAACGCTTATTATCATTAAAATAATCCTTTGTGAGCCAAAAGACGGTACAAAATCAATATATTTTATTTATATAAATTCTTCCTGAGGAAAATTTTATATGAAGTATCTATGCTACACAGCAGGTAGAATATATAGAGGTGTTGTCTCTTGCGAATAATCGCTCAGTTTTATTGTTTTTGGAAGTTTAAAGGGAGCATTTTGTGGCTCGTCAAACTTTTTCGTCGTAATTGTACCATTATCATTCATAAAATAAAGTTTAGCGAAGGCCTTTATCGGTTGATTTTCATTAAAGGTGAATGCATTTGTCCCATAGAGTTTAAAACCACGGATAATACATAAGCTTTGTAAAAAAATATAGGCAATTTTTATCGCCATAAAAGATCCTGGGCCTCGAGTATAAACAATATTTTGTATTTCATAGATATTCATTATCTCTTTAAAAATTTTAGGAAGTGATTCAGATGAATATTCATCTGAAGAAAAGCTTTTGATTAAAATATCATCTTCATACACACCTATTAAAATAGGTGTGCTTAGTTCTATAACAACTACATCAACCTTAAGCATAAGCGAGAGCTAACTCTTTTTCTAATGAACCAGAAAGCTCAATAATCTCATAATTTGCAGGGTCTTTTAAAAGCGCAAGCGTAAGCTTATGATTAAGATCATGAGAACCAGCAAAAGCTTCATATGAACCGATAAAGTTTAATCCAAGAAGCGACATATCACCAATCGCGTCTAAAATTTTATGACGTACAAATTCATCAGGAAAACGAAGGCCTTCTGTATTTAAAACTTTTTTATCATCTAGAACAACCGCATTTTCAAGACTACCACCAAGGGCTAAGCCTTTTGAACGAAGATATTGGACCTCATGTAAGAAACCAAAGGTTCTTGCCTTTGAAATCTTTTCCTTATATTCTGCCTTAGTAAAGTTAAGTGTAAAGCTTTGTTCATCAATAACAGGATGCTTGAACTTAATGGTAAAATGGTATTTTAAATCTTCTGAGGGGGATAACGTCACATACTTATCCCCCTCTCTTACCATTACTTCTTTTTTTATTTTCATGATTTTTTTAGGCGCGTCTAATTCTATCATGCCGGCTTCATCTAAAAGCATACAAAAACTTGCAGATGAGCCATCCATTACAGGTACTTCATCCGCATCAACAATAATTTTTAAATTATCAATTCCATAAGCATAAACAGCTGAAAGTATATGTTCAATTGTGGAAATAAAATATCCATCTTTTCCAATAACCGTTGCCATTTGCGTATCAACAACATTTTCAGGTTTTAGGGGAATACTTACATTTACGTCTGAACGAAAGAACTCTATTCCTCTATTCGCTTCTAAGGGCTCTAATTTCAGGCGTACAGGTATACCCTTATGTAAACCAATCCCGACCAAATCTACAGGTTTAGATATCGTTGTCTGTTTCATTTATACTTCCTTAATCACTATCTGCGCATTTTTATATTCTACTAGTTTTAATTGTCCATTAAAGTCTAAGGCATTTAGTTCTTCTCCATGGAAAAAAACAGTGCCTTTTCCAATGTTTTGAAGCAATATATACTCTCCATCACATTTAATAAGTCCATCTATTATACCAAAAACTTGAATACAAGCAGATGACTCAATCAAGGCACCATTATTAATGCGTCCTGTAAAGACTAAATTATTGTCTTCAAAAATTTCTTCACCTGAACGTATTGTACGGTGATATACAAGGTTTGAGGACTTTTTCTCATCTTCTTGTATCTTAGCTTCAATCTCTATTTCGGGTAAGTCTAAAACAACAGTACTTCGTTTCTTTCGTGTGGAAAGTGTTTGTTCATTAGCATCTACATATATGGCATTATGTTCATCCAAAAACACTTTTAATTCAGTATTAACTATGCCTTTTAAAATCAGTAAATGGCCATGCATAAGAGGAGCATTTTTAATGTAATACTTTTTAAATGCTTCAGTATCATCTATCTCACACTCAAAGCCTTTAAGTGTTTGTTGCTTTATTTTCATGATCTACCAATAAGCTTCTTAGCATTTTTCATAACTTCAGTGATATTTAGACGAATCCAATCTGAATCCATCCACTCTTCTGGACGAACTTCTACACCTTGAACTAAAACACCAAAATGTAAGTGATCTCCCATTGCGTAACCACTTTTCCCTGTATTTGAAACTTGTTGATTTGGCCTAACAGACTCACCCACTTCTACATTTAGACTTGAACAATGCCCATAAATTGTATATAAACCCATACCATGATGAATAATAGGAAGGTTTCCATAAATTCCATTTTCTTCTGCAAAAACAGTAATTCCATAGTTTTGTGTTCTAATCTTACCCATTTTAACAGAGGCCAGGTCAAGACCTAGGTGGTAAGACTCAGACACTCTTTTATTCTTATAATAATATAAACGGTGGTCTCCAAAACTCGCTACCTTCGCCGCATTTTTCAAAGGGTAAAAAGGTTTAATTGAAAAGTTTGAAATCATTTTATTAGATGTTTTTGAAGTAATATCATGAATAACAGCTTCATTTGCCGCGCGTACATCTTCATTAATAATCTTAAATTGTTCAATAGAGTCTTCAACTCCCTGTGTTTCAGGATAATCATAAGCAAGTTCAGCAATTTTTCCTTTTAAGAAACGATCTGACAGTCTAATCCTTGAGATTCTATAAGACTTTGCCTTATGATAATAAGGAATGTGCATACGGATACTATTTCCAGCCTTATCGCTAACAACAATTCTTGCTTCAAACTTTTTCTCAGATACAGGCCAGGCCACAAGTGCTGTGTAATACCCTTCTTTGTAAAAAGGTTGCACTTTAAAACGTTTTTTATTGTTTACCTCAACATAAAGATCTTTAAGATTTTCATCTTTAGCTTTAAATATTACAAGTGCCGTACCACCCTTATAAATTCCGTAAGAGTTTGTAATTAAAGAAACAAGAGGCTTTTTCTTATCTATAATAAAGCTTTTTTCAACTTCTACTGTATTTCCAGCAAAAAAGTTCCACTTACTCGCGTCTACAGTAGACACAATAATTTTAATGTTTTTATCTTTAATCCCATAAGACATTTTGGGATATTCGACCTTAAGGCTTAGTTTCTTTTTTGGTGTTAAAAGAGCTTCTTGTTTTAAAACTTTTTCGCCCTCAGAAGAGACCATCTTTACCTCATACCATTTAATACCACTGGCATCTTCAATACTAATATCAATAGGTTCTTTTAAATTCCAATACTCGGCTTGTGTTATCTTGATCTCTGGTACGTCTCTTTCAAACATAGCCGAGTTATATAAGTAAACGACACCGGCAATAATGCCTCCAAAGATTAGTAAAGATAGTATGGATGACGAATTGTTTTTTCTTTTCATTAAGTTGATTCCTCTTTTAGTTATTTTAATGACTTTATAAAATTGTTTTAATTGTTTTTATAACGCATTCTTCTATCTCTTCTAAAGAATTCCCATCACATACAAATCCAGCAGAATGGACATGCCCACCCCCACCAAAATGTGAAGCAATTTTGTTCATATTAAGATTATTTTTACTGCGTAAAGAGCCTTTAATACGACCATCTTTTGTGTAACGTAGCATAAAGGCAACCTCAACATTAACAAGCTCAAGACTCTCATGTAAACCTTCTTCGCAATCTACCTCATAAGCGCCTGTTTCTTCAAAGAAACTTCTGGGCACTAAGGTGCTCACAACTTTCCCTGAACAAGCTAATTTAGAAGATTCAAGCATCTTTGCCTTTAAACGGATAGAGGCTAAAGAGCGAGATTTAAACAGTTCTTTAACACATAAAGCATTATCCGCTCCACTTTTTATAAGCTGCGCTGCCATTAAAAAAGTTCTTTCACTTGTTTTATCAGTAGAGAAGTTTTGAGAATCATCAACAAGACCTGCGTATAAACACGTAGCTATCTTAGCATTAAGCTTAATATCATTCTCAATAAAAAAATCAAACAAAACCTGTGTTGTACTAATAGCAGTAGTATCTATAAGATTAATATCCCCATATCTTTCATTTGAAACATGATGGTCAACATTAACAAGTTTTTCCTCAAGGTCAACACCCAAACGTTTTATAGCCCCACAGTCAAAACTCAAGGCAAGGTCATAATGGGAAGGAAGATTGTACTTAAGCTTGTTTATAAAGGGTAAAAAGTTCAAGGCAGGATTAATCTTTTCTGTCTTACAAAAAAGAGTGACTTTTTTATGTAAGCGCAAGACATGTGTGTACATAGCCAAAGCCGAACCCATAGAGTCCGCGTCAGGATTTATATGCGCAATAATTAGTATATGTTTTGCATCATCTAATGCTTTAACTAATTCATGCATAAATACCCTTTAAATTTTAACGAAAGTATACTCAGATATGATTAATAAAGGGTTGAATGCATAAAAGAAATAAGACTAACAACTAAATTGACTACTTCAGTGATACAAAGCATTCACTTCTAGTAGTTTTAACATTCTCTTAATCAAAAAAAATTATCTTTTTTTATCCATCTTATAAACATAGGCCAATACTTCAGCAACCGCTTGAAATAGGGCTTCTGATATAGGTGCGTCTAAATCTACCTCTGCGTAAATTGAACGAGCTAGGGGAGGATTTTGAACAATATGAACTTCATTTTCTCTTGCTATCTTTTTAATTTTAAGGGCTACTTCATTAATACCCTTAGCTACAACTACAGGGGCATTATCTTGCCCTTCTTTATAACGTATAGCAACGGCGTAATGCGTAGGATTTGTGATAACAACATCTGCTGTGGGGACCTCTGCCATCATTCTTTTTTTAGACATTTCCATCTGTTTTTGGCGGATTTTTCCTTTAATCAAGGGGTCACCATCCATATTTTTCATCTCATCCTTAACTTCTTGTTTAGACATTTTAAGACCATCAAAATATTGTTTTCTTACTATAATAATATCTCCTATCGCAAAAATGAAGGTAATAAGAAGCATAACAAGGGCCAAAATCAGGGTCTTATCTCGTAACCAAATAAGTTGGTCGTGTAAGGGGAAGGCCGTAACGGTAGGAAGTTCTTGAATAAAATAAAAGAAGAAGACAAAGCCTATACCAAGTGTGACACTGGCTTTAAGGGTAATCTTAACACCTTCGATTACCTTTTTCATTGAAACAAGATTTTTCATACCCTTAATAGGGTCAATTTTTTTAAAGTCAGGCATAAGAGGCTTCGTTGTAAATAAAAATCCAAACTGGGCAAGCCCAGCGCCTACACCAGCTATAGCAACCACCAAGGCTAAAGGAATCACCATTAATAAGATTTCTCTTAATGAGATCAAACCTATCTCAAAAACTAATTCATTATCTATGGGCCGTCCATATAAAGATGAATAATATCTATAAAGATTAAAATAATGATCAACAATAAAATCAAAAAGAAGTAAGAAGCCTAAGATAGCTACAAAAAGTGTAAATAATCCCGACATATCCTGAGACTTAGGAACATTTCCCTCAAGCCTTGCATCATTTATCTTTTTTTCACTGGGTTCTTCTGTTTTTTCCTGATCATCAGCCATTTAAATAGTTAGTCCATCTTCATAGACATATCAATCCATTTAGATTGATGAATAAGCGCGCCTGAACTAATAGCATCTACACCTGTCTTTGCATAAGATTCTATAGTTTCTAAAGAAATATTTCCACTGGCTTCTAGAAGAGTATCAGGGTGATTTTCTTTTTTATATTTTACGATTACGCTTAATTCATCTGGTGTCATATTATCACACATCACAATATCAGCACCCGCTTTCATAAAGACCTTGGCTTGTTCGAAACTTTCTGCTTCAATTTCTATTTTTGAGGTAAAAGGTATTTTCTTTCGTGCCTCTTTCATAAAAACATTTATATCACTAATCGTTTTTAGATGGGTATCTTTTAACATTAAACAATCGTCTAGGCCTAAACGGTGATTTACCGCGCCACCTAACCTTGTTGCATATTTTTCAAATATTCTTAACTTGGGTCTTGTTTTTCTTGTGTCTAAAAGCTTTGTTCCATAAGGCTCAATTATTTTTACAAAAAGAGAAGTATAAGTTGAAATTGAACTAGAATGTAAAATCATATTTAAAAGGGTTCTTTCTATTTTTAAGAGTGTATGGGAAGTCCCTTTTATTTCAGCAAGAAGCTTTTTTGTTTCAAATTTTTCTCCATCTTGTATATGCCAAGTTATTTCAAAATCTTCTATGTCAGCCAAAGCATTAGCATATAATTGTCCTGAAAAAACACCTGCACTTTTTGCAATTATTTTTGCAGAGGCAGGAATTGGATCTGAAATAAGAGCATATAAATCCCCTCTTCCCACATCTTCTGCCAAGACCTCTTTGACAAAACTTTTTATCATAAGGCCATCATTCTATCAAGTGCAATTTTCGCCCATTTAGCAGTTTCATCTTCAATAAGAATTTCGTTAATAGGCTTTCCATCTTCAATGGCTTTAAGCGTCAGATAAACATCTTCTAATGTTGTCTCATTCATCGTTGGACATTCAGGCTTTGTTGAAGAAAGTACATAAGTATTTTTTGGTCTAAGTCTGTTTACTAAGTTAAATTCAGTCCCAACAGCAATTTTTTGTTCAGGATCAGCGTCCGCTATATATTTAATAATTTGAGAAGTTGAACCAACAAAATCTGCCTTAGCACAAATAGAAGGATCACATTCTGGATGAACTGCTATTAAAATACCTGGATATTTTTTACGATAAAATTTAATATCATCTAAAGTGAAGAGTTGGTGAACTGAACAAAAGCCATCATAACAAATTATGTCAGCAGAGGCTAGATCTTTATCAATTCCAATAACCGCCGACTTAAGTCCCATATCATTAGCAATATTTTGACCTAAACAACGATCAGGAACAAAAAGAATTTTCTTTCCTTCTTTCATAGCCATCGTAATAATTTTCTTTGCATTTGAGCTCGTACAAACCATACCACCCATTTGACCAACCTTTGCTTTAACGTCCGCATTAGAATTGATATAAGTAATAGGTAAGATATTGTCTGAGGGAACACCTTGCTCGTTCATTGCCTTAACTGAGTCGTCAAAGTATAAGGAATCAATCATCCTCGCCATCGCGCAGCACGCGATCTTTGGCATAACAACACGTTTCTCAGGACTAAGTACCTTAACACTTTGACCCATGAACCCTACCCCACAAAACACAACATACTCAGACGAGTCATCCATTGTACGTTTGGCAAGTTCTAAACTATCACCCGTAATATCACCCATTTCAAAAACTTCATCTCTTTGATAGAAGTGCGCGACGATAGTAACATCAAGCTTTTGTTTTAATGCAATAATCTTTTCTCTGTATTCTTCTTGTGTAAATGACAAAATAAATCCTAAATAAATAGATTAGACTTTTTATGTATGAAAAAGTCTATTAATTAATGCAAGTATAACAAATTTTCCACTACACTTGCACATCATAAAAAATTAGGAAGATAATGGAAATTTTATTTAATATTAACGGACAGTTTTATATCGTGGCTTATTTAATGGGTTCAATCCCCTTTGGACTTCTTCTAGCGAAGTTTATTGCAGGTGTAAACATTAAGGATTCAGGTTCAGGAAGTATAGGCGCAACAAATGTTTTGCGTGTTGTAAAAGAAAAAGATCCTAAACTAGCAAAAAAACTAGGGGCACTAACCTTAGCGCTTGACGCACTTAAAGGACTTGTTGTTTTAACCCTTGCTATTTTAATGCAACTCCCAGAATCAACACTATGGGCTATTGCTGTTTTAGCCGTAGTAGGTCATTGTTTTAGTCTTTATTTATGGTTTGAAGGGGGCAAAGGCGTGGCTACTGCCCTTGGTGTACTTGTCCTAATGCTACCAATTGAAACAGGTATCGCACTTTTAGTATGGGCCTTCATGGCTAAGGTAGTAAAAATTTCTTCTTTATCTTCTTTAGTAGCCTTAATAGCCCTTGTTATTGCTTCTTTTATCATTCATCCTGATATGCCCCATGCACCATTATTAATTATTGGTTTTATTGTTATCTATAAACATATCCCCAATATCATTCGTCTTTTTCAAGGACAAGAGAAAAAAGTCATATAAGGATATTAAGTAAAAGTATATTTACTACTTTTACACTAGATTTTCCTAAATACAAAATTAATAGACAGGGGAAACTTTAATGACTATACTAATAGAAGACCTAAGTTTTGATTGTATCATTGGCCTTCTAGACTTTGAAAGAATCACCCCCCAACAAGTTATTATCAATCTCAGCTTAGACTATGATTATCACAAAGACTTCATAAACTACGCTGAAGTAGCTAGCTGCATAAAAGAACACATCTTGGAAGGTAAGTATGAATTACTAGAAGATGCCTTAGAAAATCTATTTAACCTTATAAAACATAAATTCCCACTAACTAATCGCCTACAGATAAAGATCACAAAGCCTGATATACTCCAAGATTGCCGTGTTTCCCTCTCGAATATTAAAGTTTACTGAGAGAAATTTTAAATTTACCTAAAAAAAACTTTAAGATTTCCTAAAATTATGCTATACTTCTGCAAAATTTAACCATGTGAGGTCGCTAAATGCGCATTCTTATTATAGAAGATGAAGTAACACTAAATAAAACACTTGCTGAGGGACTTAAAGAGTTCGGTTATCAAAGCGATGTTGTTGAAAATGTAAAAGATGGTGAATATTATTTAGATATTCGTAATTATGACTTAGTTTTAATGGACTGGATGCTTCCTGATGGAAATGGTATTGATATCATTGGTAACATTAAGCAAAACACTCCTAAGACTTGTGTTGTTGTAATTTCTGCTAGAGATGATAATGAATCAGAAATCGAAGCACTTAATGCGGGTGCGGATGATTATATTCGTAAGCCTTTTGACTTTGATGTACTTGTAGCACGTCTTGCGGCACGTTTACGTTTTGGTGGTTCTAATATCATCGAAATCGAAGACCTAATTATCAATCCAGAAGAAGAAAAAATAACTTATAAAGAAAAAGATATTGAACTTAAGGGTAAACCTTTTGAAGTTCTTACTCACCTTGCTCGTCATCGTGACCAAATTGTATCTAAAGAACAACTTCTTGACGCTATCTGGGAAGAACCAGAACTTGTAACTCCAAATGTAATTGAAGTTGCAATTAACCAAATTCGTCAGAAAATGGATAAGCCTTTAAAAATCACAACGATTGAAACAGTACGTCGTCGTGGTTACCGTTTTTGTTTCCCTAAAGAAGTATAAAACATCCTTTCTTAGCTCAATAGAGCTAAGACTCCTCTCTTTTTATCATTTACCCTTTGACTTAATATTCTTTTTAGTATAATTCTTTAACTTAAAATACAAAGACATTAATATGCTCTCATATCAAAAAAGTATTCGTTCACGGTTTCTTTTCCAACTTCTTGTTGCTTCTGCTGCACTTATTTTTATCTTTTCATCAATACTCTACCTTTATATTCAGCAATCTATTTATGATGATAAGAAAGAAGAGCTTTTACGTGTTGCTAAACATGTAGTTGCTTATGAGTCAATTCAATCTGTATCGGATAGTACAGATGGTATCTTAGGCCTTAATATTGAAATGTATTCAGATGAAAACTATGATGGTGGCATTGAACTTATTGAAACAAAAGATGGTCATAATTTTTACTTGAGTTTACTTTATCCTTTTAACCTACAAGAGCATTCATATATTAAGGTGACGGAAAAGATAAGCAATACAAAGAAACTATTAGCTAATATATTAAACAGTATCTTTATTATCAATATTGCTGGATTTGTAATTATTATTATTTATGCTGTGACCTTATCAACTATGCTTATTAAACCTATTAACGTCCTTACTAAAAGACTTTCCAATATGAATGAGCATCTTATCCGTCCTATTAAGATAGAACAACTTCCTATAGAGTTTTTAACCTTAGGTGAAACACTTAACCACCTTATTGCAAGACTACAAAACTTTGTAAAATACCAAAAAGAACTCTTTATTGGAACCGCACATGAATTAAAGACTCCCTTAGCCGTTATGAAGCTAAAAAACCAAGTTACTCTCATCAAAAAACGTGAGTCACAGGAATATATAGACGCTATCAAAATTAATAATAAGACCATAGATGAAATGAATAAGATTATTGCTGATATCTTAAATATAGGACGTCAAGAAGGGGCACAACTAGAAACACCTAAGGAAGTTGATGTTATTACTTACCTTAGAAATAAGGGAAATGACTTTAAACTTCTTGCTGAAAATGAAGGTAAAGAACTTCAAATGGATTTTCGCCCTGACTTATTTATGGCTACCTTACAAACAACCTTACTTAATCAAATCGTACAAAATTTCTTACAAAATGCTTTAAAATTCACCCAATCAGAAAAAATTGTTTTACTCAAAAGTTTTCAAACCGATAGAGGCCTTTGCATACAAGTAATTGATGAGGGTGTTGGAGTGGATGAAAGTTTTGATCATTTTGCACCCTTTAAACGCTCTGGAAATAAGGGAGGTGTTGGCTTAGGCTTGTTCTTAGCTCAAAGTGCTGCAGACGCCTTAAATGCAAAAATCACTATTATAAATAGAACAGATGGAGTCCAAGGTGCGGTAGCAAGTTTAGAACTTTGTTCTGCTCTATCTTGTGTCCTTCCTTCCACTAAATAAAGGTATTTATAAAGAGCTAAAGTATTCAAACCTTATGAAGAGCATTTCTCAGAAACAGAAAAACTAATATACCCCAATAAAAACATAAATACATTTATTTCAAGAATTGGCTCAGATTGAGCCTTAAAAGGCACATAATTAATTATGCTTTAGCACTTAATTCAAAATAGAATGAAAATTTAAAACAACTTCAAGCTTTGTTTTGTTATAAATCAATATTAAATTTTTGGGCTAAAAAGTCCTATATTGATTTAAGAGATTTTCAAAGTAAATATATACTTTGAAGAGCCAACTTAACATCAGTATCTTATAAGGTTGTGAATGTCTTTATTAATTAATGACGAGTGTATCGCATGTGATGCATGTAGAGAAGAATGTCCTACAGTAGCTATTGAAGAGGGAGATCCTATTTATGTGATTGATCCTGATCGTTGTACTGAATGTGTTGGTGATTATGATGAACCCGCTTGTATTGCAGTTTGTCCAGTAGATTGTTTTATTTTAGATAAAGATAATGTTGAAACTATCGCTGAGCTAAAATTTAAATACGCACAAATTCAAAAAGAAGAGCTCTAATAACTTGGCAAAACGAACAGCCATAATAGATATTGGCTCCAATTCTGTACGGCTTGTTATATTTGAAAAAACAAGTAGATTTGCCTTTCATCTTATACATCAGTTGCGCTCTCGAGTACGTATAAGTGAAAATGCTTATCAAAACAATGGTTATCTTCAAGAAGTCCCCCTAGAACGTGCTTATAAAGCCTTAAAAGAATTTAGCTTTATCATCAAAGACTATCAAGTACGAAAGACTTTATGTGTTGCAACCTCTGCACTTCGTGATGCTCCTAACAAAAAAGACTTTATTTCTAAGATAAAAAAAGACTTAAACCTTAATATCAAAATTATTGATGGTAAAGAAGAAGCCTATCTTGGAGGACTAAGTGTTGCAAATCTTTTACACCTAGACTCTGCTCTTAGTATAGATATAGGTGGAGGTTCAACAGAACTAGCCCTATATACGGATAAAAAAGTTATTGAGACCTATAGCCTAGATTTGGGAACAGTACGTCTAAAAGAGCTTTATTTTGACAAGGGTAATAGTGAAGGTGCCATACAGCATATAAACCAAGAACTTTTAAAACTTCCTCAAGACCTAAGACATGAAAATATTGTCGGTATTGGAGGGACTCTTCGTGCTATTTCAAAAATGATCATGCAAAAAGAAAATCCAAGTTATCAAAGACTTCATGGCTATTGTTTCCAATTAGCTGAACAAGAAGACTATATCAACTCTATAATTAATGCCACACAAGATGAACTTG
>DTVI01000013.1:2653-3276 GCA_012963655.1 Sulfurimonas sp. | reverse complement strand
TAGATCCACACACGAGAACCAGATGAAAAGCGTTAACAATGGTGACGAACATTTACTGAAAGTTAAGGATCTGCGGGTACAGTTTTACACTTGGGCCGGTGTCGTTCAAGCACTCCGCGGTGTCAATCTGCGCATTAACCACAATGAATTCATGGGGCTCATTGGCGAGAGTGGGTCTGGAAAATCGGCGATGGCCCTCTCAATTCTAAACCTTTTATCCAGTCCCCCAGGCATCGTAGATGGAGAGATCTGGTTTGAGGGACAAGACTTACTTAAAATCCCTAAAAAGGAGCTAAAACGCATTCAAGGAAAAGAGATCACAATGGTCTCGCAAGACCCACTATCCTCGCTAAATCCGGTATTCACTATCGGCGAGCAGTTGGTGGATGCTATCTTGTGGGCGGATTTCAGTAAGCACGATTTAGTAGAAGGCTCAGTGCTAAAGTTGGTTGATCGATGGTCGCGAGAAGGTCGCAAACGGGTTAAATGGGCCAGGGAATTAGCAAGTGAACTTTTAGCACGAGTGGACCTACCCTCTCCCAAGCAGCAATTGCGCGCCTATCCACATGAGTTGAGTGGTGGGATGCGACAGCGGGTGTTGATCGCAATGGCTCTAGCAAGCA
>DTVI01000013.1:0-2643 GCA_012963655.1 Sulfurimonas sp. | reverse complement strand
GCTGATGAGCCCACAACTGCTCTTGACGTGACCGTCCAAGCGCAGATCTTGATACTTATCCAAGATTTGGCCTTATCCGAGGACCTGTCTGTACTCTATATCTCGCATGATCTCAGTGTGGTGGCTCAACTTTGTAATCGGGTATCTGTAATGTATTCTGGACAAATCGTGGAACAAGCGACTGCTCTCGAAATTTTCCAAAACCCGCAGCATCCATACACCAAGGCTCTCTTGCAAGCTATATCGTATAGCAAGGCCGGCAAGTTCCTGGAAATACCTGGAGAGGTTGCGGACATGATAAACCCCCCAACGGGCTGCCCATTTCATCCACGGTGTTCAGTTGCGATTTCTCATTGTCAGAAATGGGAACCGACCCTTAAAGAAATAGAGCTGAACCATTGGGTAGCATGTCTTAGGGTAAATCCTGAAGACTTGTGTGAGGCACAACGTGAGTAATGCACTGTTAAAAGTGACCGAACTCAAACAATACTTCCCGATCCGCGGTGGATTATTCAACAAAGTGCAACTGTCGGTGAAAGCGGTTGATGGCGTATCCTTTACCTTGGAAAAAGGTAAAACGCTCGGTTTGGTCGGCGAGTCCGGCTGTGGGAAGACCACCTTAGGCAAATGTATCGTGCGGTTACTAGAGCCTGATTCAGGTAAGGTTGAGTTTAAAGGGCAAAATGTTCTAGATTTAGATTCGAAAGAAATGAAGAAATTCAGGGCCGAAGTACAAATAGTTTATCAAGATCCGCGTTCCTCTCTAAACCCCCGGATGACAGTTCGAGAGATTGTTGGAGAGGGATTAAGGATTCATTATCCTAAAAACGGGCAGAGCGTAAAGGATCGAAAGATCAAAGCCGCCTTGAGTGCAGTTGGTTTAAGTTACAAAGATGCTCATAGATATCCACACATGTTTTCGGGGGGGCAGCAACAACGAATCGGAATTGCTAGGGCATTAGTACTTGAACCGACCCTTCTCGTATTAGATGAGCCAACTTCTGCATTGGATGTATCCACACAGGCCAAACTCTTGAATCTTCTTTGGCGCCTTCAAAGTGAGTATGATCTAACTTTCTTGCTAATATCCCACGATATGAGAGCCATCCGTGCTATGTGTGACGAAACGGCTGTTATGTATCTGGGCAAGATAGTGGAACAGGGGCCAACGGAACACATCTTTGAGCAACCTAACCATCCATATACGAAGGCTTTGCTATCAGCGGTGCCTGTTCCTGATCCAACTAGACCCTTGGCTAACTTGATCAAGTTGAAGGGGGAGGTTTCAAATCCATTAGACATCCCGACTGGCTGTCGCTATCAACTTCGCTGCCCTTTGGTCGAGCCAAATTGCCGCCAATCGGACCCACCTTTGCTGGAGATAGAGCAGGGTTACTCAGTAGCATGTCCGCCGGTTTCTCTTAATAAAAACATCGGTCATCTATGATAGGGCTATAGGATTCAAATTCATTTTATCTGAGAGTCTGGAATTTAAAAAAGAAAATATAGCTCTAGGATCGACATCAAAGGAACGGTTAACCACATTGTCCACAACAGTAAAGTCAGATGGTTGGTTGTCTCAGCTTACACCCCTTTCTAAACCTCTGGGTTTTCCAAGGGCATCGTGAATGGATAGGATACCCAATTTGCTCCTATATTCGACCAGCATTCCACTTTAAGTTTAGCTGTCCATATATCCTTGGTCACAAAAGGAATTGGAAGAATGTCTGAGTGTTTTTAAAATGGAATTAATTTACCGAAACTAAAAATAATTTGACAAAATCACCTGACAGCATAAGTTTAACCATACCAAGGGGCTTCAATGTTTTACCCACAGATGTCGGCAGCGGTTAAAGCCAACACTTTGGTTGTCGTTATCAGGTCTTTTATAGCGATCCGCTCATCAGGCTGACCTTCCTTGAGGTGTGCCTTTAACCTATACTCCTTATCCTTCTCACCTCCACCAGGTCCGTAGAGAACGGTAGTAATACCAGCCTCATGAGTATGTGAACCATCAGCTGCTGCACCACTGCGTCCCTGCGAACCTACATCACCAGGCTCACCAGTGACACGTTCGTGCCAATGCGCAAGAGATTGTACCAACGGATGATCACGGGATGTAGATGCAGCCGGTCTAGTCTTCGTCCGCGATGGCCATTCCACCCTTGTATCAAGATACGGATATTTATCTTCAAACTTATCTAACATTCGTCGAAGATCTTGTGTGATGGTCTCATCCGTCATGCCAGGTACGGTTCGAATTTGGAACTCAAGTACCAGGTATCCCAAGTGATGGAATTCTACAATTTCCATTCGAATTTGAGGATAGTTAGGCAAATCGGAATGCTTCGTAAATGTCATCCATGTGTCAGGACCTGGCGACTGCATCTCGGGTCCCATTGCAGCAAGAATCTGATTCATTATCTCAAAGGCTGTCAACTGAAACTTGAACTGAGGGAAAATATCCTTAATGTGAAAATGAAGCTCTTTTGCCTTGATGTGAATTTTCCCCTCTGAACGACCTACAAATGCCTGCACGACCATGTTTCCAGAGTTTTCGGTGTTAATAGCATAGTCAATCTTGTAGTCCTGTTTTAAAAGATGCAGAGTTCCAGAGCTTACCCGTTTGTGACCTTGTACACC
>DTVI01000012.1 GCA_012963655.1 Sulfurimonas sp. | reverse complement strand
ATGATTTCCTTCAAAATAAATCACTTCTATTTTCTTTGAAATTTTGTTTAAAAGAGATATCTCTTTTTCATTATCTTTTTGCGTTCGCTTTATTATCCCAAAAAGAAGTTCAAACATATCTCCCATCAAAATAAGTTGAGAGGTTTGAATACGTCCTTCATCAAGGGCTTGTAAAAAAGAATAAAAATGAGGGTACTTATCGCTGTAATGCGCATCTGAAATAAGGATAGCACCTTCTAGTAAGATAAGCCTATGGGACATAAGCTATGATTGGAAGAGATGTGTTTTCAAGATAGCCACACATAAGGTTTGCATTAGCCACAGCTTGAGAGGAAGAGCCTCTTAAAATATTATCTACCGCAGAATTAACATAAAGCTTTTTGCCTTTTCTTTGTGCATATACATCACAAAAGTTTGTTCCAGCACAAGACTTAATATCTACAGGTTTATCAAAAACTCTTACAAAAGGTTCATCTTTATAAAATTCTTTAAGTACTTTAATAGGGTCTATCTCTTTATTAATTCACCTCTTGTAGCAGGGATAAGGTGGGGTACAAAATTAATATCAAACTCTTTTTTACTTTGTTTGAAAAGTTTTTCTTTAATCTCAGGTTCATGTCTATGGTTAAAAACCTTATAAGCAAAAATATTTTCATTAATACTTACAAAATGCGTTGAGTCACTGCATTTTTTACCCGCACCTGTTACACCTGATTTTGCGTCTATAAAAATAGGAAAGCTTTCATCTATATATTTTGTAAAAGGGGCTAGAGCTAGGATAGAAGCCGTTGGATAACAACCAGGATTAGCAACTAAAGATGCCTTTTTAATCTCTTCTCTATACAGCTCAGGAAGTCCATATACTGCTTCATCTAAATGGTCTTTGTCTTCATGTGCACAATAATATTTTTCATAAGTGTCTACATCCAAACGATAATCCGCAGATAAGTCTACTACTTTTACACCTGCATTTAAAAGTCCCTTAGCAAAGCCCATAGAGGCTTGATGAGGAAGGGCAAGAAAGACAAGATCACATTTTTTAATAATCTCATCTGTATCTGCCTTATCTACCGCGCAGTTAAATACACCTTTCATACAAGGATGTAAGACATCTAAGTCTATGCCACCTGTTGTAGTCGCAATATAAGTAATGTCAAAAAAAGGATGGGTAACTAGTATCTTAATGAGTTCTAAACCCGTATATCCACTTGCTCCAATAATACCTACTCTAGTTGCAGTCAAACACGATCTCCTGATATTTTACTTCTAAGAGTTCATATTCTTTCACCCCACCAGGTAACTTAGCCTTAAACTCATCTCCTTCTTCTTTTCCAAGAAGCTGTTTTGCTAAGGGTGAGTTAAAAGAGATAAGTCCATTTGTAGGATTGCTTTCACATCCACCTACTATTGTATAGGTGATTTCCTCATCTGTATCCAAATCACAAAGAACTACAGTTGAGCCAAAGCTCACTCTAGCGTGTTCAAGTACAGAAGGATCAACAATTTGAGCAAAGCTTAAAACATCAGCAAGTTCTGAAAGACGAAGATCAACCAATCTTTGTTTTTCTTTTGCCGCATGATATTCAGCATTTTCTTTTAAGTCACCATGCTCAAGTGCTACCTCAATTTCTTTTACAATTTCTGGTAATTCTCTGTTTTTTAAATCATTTAATTCAAAAGATAATTTTGCATATCCATAAGTGGTCATTGGTTCTTTACGTTCCATAGTGTATTCCTAATCTATTATTATTGTTATTATATCTTATTTTGCAAAGTAAGTCTTTGTTAATCTAAATACAACTGGACTTAGAAGAAGTAAGGCTATAAGGTTTGGTAAGGCCATTAAGGCATTTAAAGTATCTGCTAAAAGCCATATAAACTTTAAATCCATCATCGAGCCAAAAGGGATAACTAAGACCCAAAGAATTCTAAAAGGGATAATTGCTTTTTGCCCAAGTAAGAAATATACAGACTTCTCTCCATAAAAGCTCCAAGCAACCAAGGTCGTAAAGGCAAATAAGATAAGACCAAAGGTCACAATATATTCACCCACAAAAGGAAGCATCTTCGCAAAGGCTAAGGCCGAAAGTGTAGCACCTGAAGCACCCGAAAGATACTCCCCTGAAAGTACAATAGCAAGACCTGTAATTGAACAAATAATGATAGTATCTATAAAGGTCCCCATCATCGCTACTAAACCTTGGCTAACAGGAGAGTCTGTCTTAGCCGCCGCGTGAGCAATAGGCGCAGAACCTAGCCCTGCTTCATTAGAAAAAATCCCTCTGGCCACACCAAATTGAAGCGCAGCCCAAATACTTGCACCCGCAAAACCGCCTACTGCCGCCGTTCCTGTAAATGCAGACGTAACAATTAAAGAAAGAGCCTGAGGTATAGCTGTTATATTCAGCACTAATATAATCACCCCTGCACTCAAATAAATCACTGCCATAAAGGGTACAAGCTTACCTGCAACGCTTGCAATGCTTTTAATCCCACCAATTAAAACAAAGCCAACTAAAACAGCTAAAATAAGACCTGAATATAAAACAGGAATATCAAAAGAAGAATAAAGCACATCTGAAACAGAATGTGCTTGAATAGTATTACCAATTCCAAAACCTGCGATAGAAGCAAAAAAAGCAAAAACAAAACCTAAGAATTTCCAGTTTTCACCTAAGCCATTTTTGATGTAATACATAGGCCCACCAACATGATTACCATCTTCATCACATTCTCTATATTCAACCGCGAGTACGGCTTCAGCGTACTTAGTTGCCATACCTAGGAAAGCTGCAAGCCACATCCAAAACATAGCTCCGGCTCCACCTAAGGCAATAGCCGTAGCTACTCCCGCAATATTTCCTGTTCCAATCGTCGCAGAAAGAGATGTCATCAAGGCATTAAAAGGAGAAATCTCACCTTCTTTATCATCAAACTTTCTACCCTTAAAGATAAGAGCAAAGCCTTCTTTTATCATACGAATTGGCATGAATTTTAGACCAAGACTTAGATAAAGTCCTGTCCCTAAGATTAGGGCTAACATTAGTGGTCCCCAAACTATACCGTTGATTATGCTTATAATATTGTTTATTTCTGCCATCACTTTAATATAATCTCCGCCACATCTTTAAGCCTACTTTGTCCAAGTTCTTCTCTTAGTTCAATAGAACGCTCTAAAAATTTCTGTTTATCAATGCTTTCATATACCTCATACATTTGTTCAACATTAACCTCATCTTGAAGTAGTTCTACATGCATTGCTTTTTTGTCTTGAAAATCAAAAATAATATTTGCAAGGCCAACATGAGCAAGCTTAACAAACTTTCTTCCTATCCAGTATTCGAGTTTATTGGCGACAAAAACTAAGACCATAGGTGTACCTATTAAAGAACATTCTAAGGTAGCAGTTCCTGAACAGACATAAGCGAAGTCCGCTTCTAAGAGTGCTTCATGTGTGTTTTTAATCACCTTGAACTTAGAAATATCTCCATATAAGTCTTCTATCTCAACATCACTAAAATGAGGAGGAATAACTAAGATTGCTTCTTCTTTGTGTTTAGCTCGAAGTTCATGATAAATAGGCATTAAGGCTCTTACTTCTGACTTTCTACTTCCTGCTAAAAAAGCTATCTTATTGTTTTGACTCACTTTTCCCTTACACACCTTAATTTCATCCATTAAAGGGTTTCCAACATATTTTGATCTAGGGTAGAACTGATTTTCAAAAGGAAAGATAGAAAGTAAATTGTCACAATACTTATCTACCTTGGCGGCACGTTTTTTCTTCCATGCCCAAACCTTTGGAAGCACATAATACGAAATCTCTATGTCTGGATATTTTTCTTTTATCTTTTTTGCCAAAGGAAGATTAAAGGCAGGTGCATCAATAAGTAAGACCTTATCAACATCTTTGGCTAAGAAAACTAGTTCAGCCATTGCTTCCTTAGCGGCAAAGATCTTACCAATAACATCTTTAATTCCCATTACTGAAAATTCTTTAGGACTATATAAAGGGTCCCCTAAAGATTCATCAAAAATACCGCATAACTCTACTTCTTCTAGGTGAGGATATAAGGCTTTAAGATGTAAGTTTGATGATGGCTCTAAGGCCGATACAAGTAGTTTCATAGATATTCCCTTAGTTCTAAAGTTCTTTTTTGCATTTGTGATAAATCAAAAATAATAATTTC
Source organism: Sulfurimonas sp. (assembly GCA_012963655.1). Lineage (GTDB taxonomy): Bacteria > Campylobacterota > Campylobacteria > Campylobacterales > Sulfurimonadaceae. Next base: position 8,490 of record DTVI01000012.1, on the reverse strand, counting down.
ATGTTTATTCGTATTACAAATATATAATTCACAGGCTTTTTTATCTACCCCTGAGGGTTCATTTAAGTCATCTAATATAGTGACAACTTCTTTTGTCTGGGGATTATACACTTTTAGCTTATTATTATAGCTGTCTGTAATAAAGACTCTTCCTCCACCACATCCATCTCCATATTGCCCTGCTGTTAAATCTAGGGGATGTTGAAGTTCATCATTATTATAAATAAGGGAATTCACCTCATTAAAAGAAGCACATCTTAAACTTGAAATTTCAGAATCAACAAAATACAGTTCATCTTCTAAGAGTGACAGTCCTGTAGGCTGAGCAAGTACAGCTTCACTAAAAGGCCCATCATGTAAGGATTCAGAATTTTCTTGCCCTATAGCTAGAATTTCTTGTTTTGTTGTTAAATCATAAGCCTTAATCTGATGCGCACCGGCTAAGGCCACAAAGAGTGTTATCCCATCACTGTCTAGATCATAAGGGTTTCGCAAGTTCTCTAAAAAGATTGTTTTTTTCAAGAAGTTTTCACTTATCTCAATAATGCAGTTTCCTTCTCTTAGCGCTATAAAAAGTGAACCATTAACATAAGCCATCCCCTGAGGTTCTTTCAAGTTTGATATTTTATGTAAGACTAACCCCTCATAAGTACAGACTAATACCTCATCTAAGTGTGAAATGAAGAGGTAGTCTTGTGAGGCAAGTATTTTTTGAGGAAATTTCAACAAACCTTTTATCTCTTGAGTATCAGGCTTAAAGGATTTAGAACTTGGCTTAGTTTTTTGAATCTCTTGTTTAATATCTTCTCTTAAGGCTTGAAGATGTCCTTCACCTTGATAGCTTGAAATTATGTATCCCTTTGAATCTAGTAAGACTAAACTTGGCCAAGCCTTTATGCCAAAGGCCTCCCATAAATTTAAATCCCCATCATTAATAACAATATGATCAATCTTGTATTTTTTCAAGGCTTCTTTGATGTTAGAAGTTTCTTTTTCATGTGAATGCTTTGCTGAATGAATCCCTATCACTAATAATTCTTTCTTGAATTCTTTTTCTAAGGCTTTTAAATCAGGAAGGATATTTAAACAGTTCACACAACAGTAGGTAAAAAAGTCAAGAAGAACAAGACCCCCTTCTAAGTCTTTTTTACAAAGAGGTACATGATTGATCCACTGAGCACTTTCTAAGGAAGGAGAACGAACCGCCATTTATTTTTCGATAAGTTTTTGAATGGCCAAAGAACACATAGTCATACCAAAGGCACCCGTAACCCCAACAAAGCTACCTTTAACCTTTACTCTAGCAGGTTCAGTTGAAAATATTACAGGATATTTTTTAGTAAAACGGCGTTTTTTGAGCTCATATCTTATCTTTGAAGCAAATCGGTCACCATGGGTTTTCCAAATAGTTGCTACTTCTATCTTAGTAGGATCTAGTCTTTTTGCTGAGCCTGTTGCTGAGATGAGTTTTTTATAACACCTTTGTGCTAAGGCCAATTTGGCATGAATGTCATCTATTGCGTCCAAAATAAGGTCATAAGGTTCAAAATCAAAGCTATTAACCCATTCAGGTGTTATCTTCATATCCATTATTTCAATCTCAGGATAATGTTCTTTCATAGACTCTACCTTAGACTCTCCATTATGAAGTTCTGACCACATTTGACGATTTTGGTTACTTTCATCATAAGAATCAAAGTCTATAATAGTGATGTCTTTAATCCCATTTCTATAAAGGCAGTCTAAACAAAAACTCCCCACACCCCCTACTCCAAGAAGCAATATCTTTGCCCCTTCAAGTTTATCAAACGAGTCTCCTAAGAGCATTCTACTTCTCTCATATCTAGGCAAGGAAGTCCTCCAATTTTTGCATGGACTTATACGCACTTAAATCCAGCATGATAGGTGTTAAAGAAACCTTCTTTTTTTCTATGGCTTCAAAATCGCTCATACCTTCTACTTCTCTTGGCTTAAAGGATAAGGGATGAAGTCCTAACCACCAATGCTCTTCTCCCCGGGGATTACGGTGAAGTTGTGCGTCATTACCATACAAACGATATCCTGCATACGTCACTTGATAATCTATCTCTTTGACCTTTGCAGGTACATTGATGTTTAATAGTTCTCTATGAGGCAGGGGAAATTCGTCTTGAAATATTTTTGTAACTAAATCTCGAATCACCTTCTTAGCTAAGATGAAATTATCTTCAACATCTAAGTTCCAGTCTGTTATAAGCTGAGAGATAGAAATAGAAGGAACATCATGTAAAATCCCTTCCATAGCTCCTGCAACCGTACCCGAATAGGTGATATCTTCTCCCATATTTGTACCACGGTTAATACCTGAGATAAGTAGGTCAGGTTTTTTATTGGGATATAAAGAGTTTAAGGCAAGGTACACGCAGTCCGCAGGTGTCCCATCATCTAATTTATAAAAATCATCATCCACTTGAATAAAGCGCAAGGGTCTCGTTAAGGTAAGTGAATGAGCACAAGCTGACTTTTCATTTGCAGGCGCAACTACCGTAACATGACCTAGGTCTTTTACCGCTTCTATCAGTGCTTTCAGCCCTTTGGCATTAAATCCATCATCATTAGTTATTAGTATCTCTTTTTTCATGCTATCATTGTAGCAATACACATCTTTCAAATCCCTTTTTTACTCACCTTACTCCCCCTCTTGTACAAATTGCTAAGGTACAAAGGAAATAGAAATATATTGAAATGGCATAAAACATGCTTAAGGAAGTCTATGAAAACATTAAAAAATCAATTTATTATTTTAAACCTACTTATTATCACCCTTTGTCTTAGCACTATTGCTTATCTAATTTTATCTACCCAAGACACCCCTGAAAGCTTTTCTAAAAAACTTGACACCAAAGCCTTTGAAAAAAGTTATAAAACCTTAAATACCCTAAGCGATAAACTCAATACTAAGTTAAAAGCAGAAGAACGACTTCCTCTTATTTACCTTATCCTAGCCACGCATGAGAACATTGCATCTGCACTAAGCTTTGATATTGAAGCAGGTACCCAACTTAATGCCTTAAAACGAAAATTACATACACATATTTCTGTTATGATTGAAAACTTATCTACACAAGAAGCTGACATAATTTCGAAACTTCAATATGAGTATTCAACTATGAATCGCCTTGGGATAGAACTAATAGAAGAAAAAAATCATTTTATGAAAAAACAAAAATCACCACAAAATCATCTTACTTTTATATTATTTATACTTATTTTAACGGCTATCATCCTCGTCATAGTCTATTTAAACTACATCAATTTACGACACAACCTTATTAAGCTTTCATCCAAACAAGACAATATAAATATTTTTGAAAGTATTTCAAGTGAGCTAAAAGAAGATAAACAAGCCCTCCTTCAAACACGTGAACATCTTATAGGTTTAGAAAAAGAAAAAAATCTCATCTCTGAAGACTTTAATCTACGAAAAAACGGCCTAGAAAAAGAAGTCTTCCTTGCCAAAGAAACACATCATCAACTTAATGCTCAACTTTCAAAGATACAAGATGAACTAGCCCAAGCCCATCAAAATATCCAGGAACAAGGTATTGAGGATGGTAATGATGAAGAATTTAGTGAAAACATCCAGCAACTTAGTCTATCATTAGAACAAACAGCTCAAAATCAAGATGAATTTCAAATTCAGTTTGATCAACTTACTTCAGATACCCAATCTATTAAGGATGTTTTATCTGTTATTGGTGATATTGCGGATCAAACCAACTTACTTGCTTTAAACGCTGCTATTGAAGCTGCCCGTGCAGGTGAGCATGGTAGAGGTTTTGCGGTAGTTGCTGATGAAGTACGTAAGCTTGCGGATAGAACACAAAAGAGTCTATCTGAGATTCAAGCCTCAATCTCTGTTTTAGTACAAGGTATCATGCAAGCCAGTGATGGAGCAAAACATAATCAAAAAGACTTAGAAAATGTAGTAGAAAAGTTCAATAGCCTACAAGGTTTATCAAACTAAGCATTTATGCTTAGCTAATTTCAAACCAAAATCTATTCCAACCGTTTAGATACTCATACTTCAATTCATATCCATGCGACTCTAAAATAGAATTTACGATATATAGACCTAGGCCAAAACTATGAACGGCCTTATGTGACTTTGTAAAAGGTTCTAAATAATAAGATAAGGGCTCATCTAAACCCTTCCCATAGTTTTCAAAAAGAAGCTTACCTTCTCTGGCAGTTATAATCACCTTCTTATCATCTGAATATTTAATAGCATTATCTATCATATTTTTAATCGCAGTAGCAAAAAGTTTATAATCAACATGTAACATTAGGTCTGAACTAATATCTAAACTATAATTATCTTCTTCAAAAAATCCTAAGTCTAAGGCTTCAGAAAGTATGTCTACTGCGCGATAATCTTCTCTATTAGCCTGATTAAACCCTGCCGCAATTTGTTCCACCAAGGCCATCTCATTGATAAGACCTTCCATACGAATAAAAACATTTAATAAGCGGCTTTTATATTTTGTATCTTCTAACATTTCTACAGAAAAACGGCCCTTTGTAATAGGCGTTTTTAACTCATGCATAATATTTCGTAAAAATAAGTTTCTAGACTCTATAAGAGTATTTATCTTTTTAGCTGCCTTATTAAATTCATTAGCAACTTCAGAAATTTCATCCTTTCCCTTTAAATCAAAAGAAACCAGCATATCTCCATCTGCAAACTTTTTAATATTATCACGAAGCTGTCTAAGGGGATAAAAAGAACGTAAAATATAGAAGAATGAAAATAAAATAATCCAAACAATAGTCATATAAGCATATAGTAAGTTACCCATTCTATAAGGTTCTAAATCACTGGCCTTAAGTAAGAAACCTTCTGCCGATGTTTTTAGATGAAAATAAACCTTTTCTTCATACACAATCATTTCTATGAAATTTTCTTGCAAGATATCTGAAATTAAAAAAGAATGTTTTGACTTTTTAATATAAGCATTTAAGTCTTCAAACGTTTCTTTTTGAACCTTTTCACCCTCATCTAAAATATAAACTTTTTTAGGGTTTTCATCCATAGATTCAAGTCTATAAATTAAGAGGTTGTTTTTAAAAACTTCTTCAGAAAGTTTACGCTCAACCGCGTATTTATAAATTTGATGAATAAGCTCATTTTTGGAAAAGATATTGGAGAGGTATTGTTGTCTATTAAGTTTATAAAATTCCCACACCGTAAAACTTACGGTACTTAAGGTCACAATTAAGGCAATAATAACGGTAATAAGTATGGAATATCTAGGCAATTATTTCTCAGTTATCGCAAAAGTTTATATCCGATGCCACGGATTGATTCAATAAGGCCTTTTTCACCAATCTTATTACGAATACGTCCTATCATAACATCTATACTCTTATTTGAACTTTCTTCATTGATAGCAGTTACATTATGAATAAGGTCTTCACGTGATATTACAAAGCCTTGTTTTTTAATCATAAAGGCTAAGATTCCATATTCAGCATTAGTAAGGTCTAAGAGATTTGTTTTATACTTGATTTCCATAGAGTCTTCATTAAGGGTAAAGTCTGTTTTTTCTAGATCTGATTTATCATCAACGCCTTCATATCGACGTAAAACTGAGTTTATTCTGGCTTCTAACTCTCTTGGATCATAAGGTTTAGGGAGATAATCATCTGCACCTAATTCTAAGGCCTTAATCTTGTCATTTATATCAGACCTTGCGGAAGAGATAATAATAGGCACGTTTTGCTTAGCTCTAATCTCAGCGCACACTTCTAAACCATCCATACCAGGAAGAGTTAAGTCCAAAATAATAAGGTCGAATTTTTCCAGTTTTAAACGAGAAAGTGCATTAAAAGGATCATCTTCGGTGATAATTTCCATTTTAAGGTCTTCAAGAAACTCAGTGAGAACTTCAGCTAATTCTAAATCGTCTTCAATCATTAGTATTTTTATCATCTAATAATTGTAGCAGAAATTATTAATAAATTGGCAACTTTATCTTAGTGGACAAGGCTTGCAAACTTATCCTACGATAATGAGTAAGGTAATTGGGTAAGAGCTTAAAGGTTAGGCTAGCATTAGTAGAGTAATCCTATAAGATACCTCGCGTTAAAAGATTCTTCTGGAAGAAGTATCTTAGCGAGTAAAGTTGATTAATAAAGGTTATTGATTTACGCTACGATTAGTAGAGTAATCCTATAAGCCACAAACGCAAGGGAATAGGCTACTACTGTTGTCATAGCCAAAAGATAAAAGAAGTATTTAATACCACCTGCTTCTTTAGTAAAGACAACAGAAGCTGCTAAACATGGAAGATAAATCATAATCACAACAATAAAGGCCACTGCAGCAGGCAGGGGTATATGTTTAGAAATGGCGTTCATTAAGCCTGAACTGTCTTGGTCAACGTCTTCACCTAGAGAGTATAAAACACCTAGAGTCGAAACTACCACTTCCTTAGCAGCAAGACCAGTTTGAAGGGCTACTGCCATCTTCCAGTCAAATCCTAATGGTTCAAAAACAGGTTGAATAAACTTACCAATACGACCTAAATAGCTTTGCTCTAGAAGTTCTTCTTTTAGTTTATTTTGAAGAGTAAATTTTTCATCTGCACTTGCTAATTCTATCTTGGCCTCATATGAACCTTCTAAGATAGAGTTATGAGGATAGTTTGATAAGAACCATACTAACATTGCTGCTGCAGCGATAAAGGTACCGGCTTTTTTAAGATACATCCATGTCTTAGTTTTTACTGTATGCCAGATCAGTTTAAAAGAAGGAAGTCTGTATTTCGGCATTTCCATAACAAAAGGTTCATCTAAACCTTGAAAGGCTGTAAGACGTAAAATCTTTGCTGCCATTAAACCAATAATTGCACCTAAGATATAAATAGCAAACAAGATATTTCCAGCTTGGCTTTCACCAAAGAAAGCACCTGCAAATAAAACATAAACAGGTAATCTAGCCCCACAAGACATAAAACCAATGATAAATAGGGTTAAGAGTCTATCTCTATCATTTTTAAGTACACGCGCAGACATATATGCAGGAATAGAACAACCAAAGCCTGTTACAAGGGGGATAAAGGACTGTCCATGAAGCCCAAACTTGTGGAAAAATCCATCCAATAAGAAGGCAACTCTGGACATATAACCTGTACTCTCAAGTAAGGCAATACCAATAAATAAAATCACAATATTAGGGATAAACAAGACAACTGCGCCAACACCTGCGATAAGACCATCTACTATTAAAGAGCGTACATCAGCATTAGGTATACTTGATCCCACAATATCGCCAAACCATCCAAAAAAGGCGTCTATCCAATCCATAGGAATAGAACCTATTTCAAAGGTAAGTTGAAAAAGTCCCCACATAAAAAACAAGAAGATAGGGATACCAAAGACCTGATGAATCAGTATCTTGTCTATACGTTCTGTCATGGTTAGCTTTGTGCTAGCCTGCTTTTTCATCTTCAATATTTCAGCAACAATACCCTTATTATAAGCCATATATTCTTCTGCAAAGACTTCTTTTAGGTCATCTGTATCATGATGCAGTTGTATATGTTTATCTGCATCTATAATTAGAGGTTGAAGTTCCGTCCAAATAGGATTATCATGTAAGGTACGGTAGGTCTTCTTTTCATTTTGAAGAAGGTTAATAGCTATATTTCTATTTGAGATATGAGCCGTAAATCTATGCTTATCAAGGTAAGCTGTAATATTTACAATTTCTTCTTCAAGAGCCTCTGAAAAAATAAGCTTTTGTTCTTGATGCGAGGCCTTATGGGTTTTAATAGCAAGATAAAGCATCTCTTCTAAACCAGTTTGCGCTACTGCTGAAACCTTAACACTAGGAAGTCCTGTAAGCTCACTCAAGTATCTTTCGTTAATTACTATACCTTCTTTATCTGCCTCATCTGACATATTTAAAGCCAAGACTATCTTCTTTGACATAGCCATAAGTTCAGAAGTAAGTTGAAGGTTTTTTTCTAAATTTGTAGAATCAACTACATTTAAAATAAGGTCATATTCTTCATTACAAAGGTACTCATGCGTCACTCGTTCTTCTATAGAGTAGTCTGTAAAAGCGTAGGTTCCAGGAAGGTCAATCACCGTAAAAGCGTAATCTTGAAAGTCAAAATGCACCTCAGACTTTTCTACTGTAACACCTGTAAAGTTACCCACCTGAAGGTGGGCATTTGAGATAGAATTGATAAGCATAGACTTACCAACATTGGGTTGTCCTACGAGAGCAATTTTAATTTTTTTCATTATTTATCTCAATCAATTCTGCTTCTTCTTTTCTTAGTGCTATACGCATTTTTCCTACTTTTATTTCCACCGTACTTTTTGCCGGTGAGTATTCTAAAAGTTCTATCCCCACACCCCTTGCCATTCCAAATGACATAAGGCGTTGCTTTAAGGCCCCAATTGCATTAATCTTTGTAATTGTGCAAGAACAACCTTTTT
>DTVI01000011.1 GCA_012963655.1 Sulfurimonas sp. | reverse complement strand
TGGAGGTCTTTGACGAAGTATCTAATGGCATTGGTGAACACATGGCCCAGGATGAGAGGGTGACCGATAAAGAAGTCCTTACGAAGGCCGTCAAACAGATGGCAATTAGTGAGGGAGCAGAGGGAGTTGCAAAAATAGCTAGTGACTCCGAAGGCAGTATCACCCTTGAGCTAGATAGTGGCGCTTTTTTTAAGCCTGGGTCCGCTGATTTGCAAGAACAGGCCTATCCATTTATGAGAGCCATGTATGAGGAATTGGCATCGCCTCTTTACAAACAATTCAACATAAATGTCGAAGGCCACACCGACGATGACCCCATAAATACTCCACGCTATCCATCGAATTGGGAACTATCTTCAAACCGCGCGGCAACTGTTGTTCGGTTTATCATTTCGGAGACCGAGCAAGATACACGTACGGACCCTAATGGACAAAAATACGGTGTTGAAAGAAACCGTTTAAAGGCAACAGGATATTCTGACACTCAACCTAAGGTGCCTAATCGCGATGCCAATGGCGCCCCTATTCGCGAAAATCAAATCGCCAATCGGCGGGTCGTTATCCGCATTAGCAAACACACAAACTTCAATAAAGTAAAAATACCTAAGTTCCGGCGTAAAGCAAAAAAAGAAAGCGCAGCAATTAATTCGAATTCTGAAGTGTCAACTCTCCGTGCATCTTTGGAGATGGAAAAACAACGCTTTCAGATCGGACTAGAGGGGCAGGAAGAGAAATATACTGAAAAACGAAAATTTGACTCGGCCTACGCTTCACAAATGGTAATAGACGCGAAACAAATTGCAGGGGCCGAATGGAGGTCTGAAGTGGCAGGTATAAATTTGGAACAGGATATTCTGTTAGCAGACAACTTCCGACAACAGGTTTTTAAATAGCTAGCATTCTCAACTTGTAATCATTATTACACCAGTTTTAATGATTTCTGGCTTTGTGCAACTAGCTTTTTCGTAGACAACCACCAAAGAGCGTGGGCCAGTTAGTGATGTAGACGACCAGAAAGGCGATTGATAATACCGCCATTGCATCCAGAAGCGGAGCGACAAAATACACACTGGCTAAGCGAGAATTTAGAAGTGGTACCTACTTGAGGTGCAGGTTTGGAAGTCGGAGGAGAAGATACTTTGTCAGGCTCTGGATACGTCAAGGAAGGAGGTGCTTGCGGCGGTGAGCTCTCATCCTGGTAATTCCGACGATGAAATTGTGCATGTGGCGCATCTTCCTTCGGAGGGAACGATGGCAATTTATGTTGGGACTCCCTTGGATGAGTCGGGGCCGCCAATACCGGATATTGCTGCCAAGTGTAACCACAATTGGAACAACGTACGGCCCTCACATTAATATCGATATTTTCGTATCCAATATTGTAGGATGTCAAACAATTAGGACAGCTTAGATACATTAAAATCCTGAATTTGATGCTCTTGGTACAAATGGGGTGAATTTATTGCCACCATTAAGAAAAACCAGACTAAAAAGTTCGGGCTGTTCATTACTCATTGTTTAATCGCCCACGACTTCAGGTATTGAAAGAAACTTCTAACAACATTGTTTATTCACACAGTGTTTCAACATTATCCGACTTGGAAATCCATGTTTTCCTGTATGACAAAGGTACCGTCCCACACTTTGTAAGCGTCTTCTGCTACCTTATCCATAAAGGCGTCGTCATGGTCTGGGTCATGATGAAATATGCCAAGTCTTTTAGCACCTGCCTCTTTGCAAAGTTTGACCCCCTCCTCCCATGTGGAATGCCCCCATCCGACCTTAGACGGGAATTCTTCTTCTGTATAAGTGGAGTCATAGATAACCAAATCTTCAATTAGCTCAACAATGTTCTGGTCCAAATGCCCCGGTATATGCTCCGTATCAGTAATTAGACACATAGACTTACCGTCGTGTTCAATTCGATACCCGGTCGCATCATTTGGGTGATTTAAAGGCGTGGTTGTCACCTTAGTTTTTTTTGACTTTCCTATATCTAAATTTTCACCCGCCTGAAAATCGTTAAATATCAACTTAGACAGCATAGCCTCCAACGGGACTGGGAACATTGGATTATCCATTTGTTTTTCAAAAATGAACTTGATACCGCCCTTATCCATGAGATGACCAGCATAAATGTCAAATTGACGGGATTTGTCAAAAGCTGGGGCGAAGAATGGAAACCCGTTAATATGGTCCCAGTGAGTATGGGTCAACAAAAAGTCACAATGTTTCATATTCGAGCTAATCAGCTGTTTTCCCAAATTTCTAACCCCGGTGCCACAATCGAATAAGAATTTCTGATCCCCCGCATCGACCTCAAGGCTAGTAGTATTACCACCGTACTTAAGGTGTGTTGGGGTAGGGCAAGCAATGCTGCCACGACACCCCCAAATCTTGACTCTGATCGACATCAAACCTACCTGACCTAAGGTTTACCCTCTCAACAATTACGAAAAACCAATTACTATTGAAACACATAATTGGTTAACGTTTAACAAAACCAAATTTGGCCCCTATGACTCCCTATTTTTACCTATATTTATACTGGAACCAACCACCAAACTGAATAACTCTGCTGCGCTACCCTGATTGACGGCGATTTCAACGAGCCCATTTGAATTTACATACCAAAATGGTTGCCCAATGGAAACGTCAGAAAAAGTATTGGCATATCCCACAGAACAATTGTTCACTTTTATATCGAATTTCTTTTTTGCAGAGTATCCAGAAATTCCGGTCATAGCATTACCATAATTATCAATATAGATTATTTCTAAAAGTGGATCAGGCCAACCATTATATCTATTCCAATCCAATGGTCTTGGCACACCAGGGGGCTCGTTACCACAATGGAGCATACCTGCGACTGGTGCGAATAAGTCTCGCCCATGGAAACTATTGGAAAGAATTTTTGGTCGCCAAGTAACTTCCCAAACTTCAGCACTTTCTGAGCCAGCCCGCAAAACACCTTCAAAGAGGCCGTTTCCCGGTCCTACGAACCATTTATTTGAGGCCTTGACGATCAATGGCAGACGATCACCTCCTACACCTGGATCTACAACGCAGAGAAAAATGGTGCCTTCTGGAAACTCATTAGCATAAGCAGCGAGAAGATAACTGGCAGCCTTAGGATTTTGACTCGGTGCATCCGCAAACAAATCGATGATTTGCACATCGGGTGCCTCCTGGAGCAGCCGGGCTTTCACCTGACCCGTATAGGGTCCTGTAAGCCCAAAATCACTAAACAATACAATCAAGGCGTAGTCCTAATAAATCTGATCAATATTTCACTACACCAAACCTGAATAATTATTAT
>DTVI01000010.1 GCA_012963655.1 Sulfurimonas sp. | reverse complement strand
TGTGCAATCTGAACTGTTCCATTTACAAGGTTTTTACCTACAATCACCGTATAAGGGAAACCAATAAGTTCCGCGTCCTTCATCTTAAAGCCAAAACGTTCTTTTCTATCATCTATAATAACTTCAATTCCCTTTTCATTCAAGCTTGTATATAAGGCCTCAGCATATTGCATTTGTTCTTCATCTTTAATATTTGAGATAAGAATATTTACCGTATAAGGCGCAGTAGCAGGAGTCCACACACAGCCTTTTTCGTCATGGTGTTGTTCAATGACTGCTGCCATTAATCTTGATACACCCATTCCATACGTTCCCATAAGCATATCTTGAGATTTCCCATTTTCATCTAAATATTTACATCCAAGAGGCTTAGTATAAGTAGCACCAAGCTTAAAGATATGCCCTACTTCAATTCCCTTAGTTAAAGACAACTTACCCGAACACTTAGGACAGTTATCATCTCCCTTAAGTTCTTTAATATCTGTATAAACAGGAACTTCCTCCTCATCATCATCTGATAAATCCATAAAAACTTCAATATTAGCCCCGTACTCACAGCTATCACATACGGCTAAGGTGTCTTCTCCACTATCAGCAATAACCATAAGTTCTTTTGAACCTGAACCACCAATAGAACCTGAGTCAGCCTCAACGACTCTAAATTCTAAGCCTAAACGCGTAATAATAATTTTATATGCAGCTTCCATAGCCTCAAATTCTCTATCAAGGTCTTCTTGCGAACTATGAAAACTATATCCATCTTTCATCAAGAACTCACGCCCACGCATCACACCAAAACGAGGTCTCGCTTCATCTCTAAACTTGGTCTTAATTTGATATACATTTAAAGGAAGTTGTTTATATGAGGTAAGCTTATTTCTTACAATGTTTACCATCATTTCTTCATGTGTTGGCCCTAATACAAAAGAATTATCTTTTCTGTCTTTAAAACGAAGAAGCTCTTTACCAAATTTTTCTGCTCTTCCACTTTCTTCCCATAATTCAATAGGCGTTACAAAACTCAATTCTACCTCTTGGGCGTAAACACGCGTCATTTCTTCATTAATAATAGTTTCTATTTTTTTAAGTACACGTTTTCCCAAAGGAAGATAATTATATAAACCACTTGCCACCTGAGAAATAAACCCTGCGCGAGAAAGATAAATATGACTGGCTAAAACTGCGCCTGTTGGTGCTTCTTTACTTGTGGGTACGTATAATCTTGAAAATCTCATTTTTTACCTTTTACTTGTTTTAATTATTGTCTTTTTGACAGATATATGTCATTGCATTCATCAAACTATCTGCGTCAGTATCATGAGAAATCTCACGCATCCGTTTTGTCACATCATGTAAAAAACGCTTTAATACTTGTTCATTCATCTTAAGTGCTTGGGCTTCATATTCTTTAGGTAGATATCCATTAGTCATCGCCCGGCTAGTTTCTACTTCCGCACAGCGCATTGCTTTTTTGTATACATCTTTAATAAACGGTTCTATACTTAAGGCTTGCAACCATTCAAAAAACTCTTGAGTATATCTTCCTACAATGGAATAACACAGCTTTGCTTCTTCTTCTCTAAGAGCAAGGTTTTCACTTACAATATCTTTTAAATCATCAATGCGGTAGATGTGAAGGCCTGAGATAAAACTATCATCTATATCTCTGGGAATAGCCATATCAAACCAATGCCTCTCAAAAGAGCAGGCCTTTGCCATTGATTTTTTTATAATACTCCCTGGCGCGCCTGTAGCCGTAAAAATAAAGTCAAATTCATTAATACTATCTTCTAACTTTTCAAAGGCTTCTACTCTTACGGTTTCACCGCATTCAATTGCTATTTCTTGGGCCTTAGAAAAGGTACGATTCATAATCACACACTTACACCCTGCAGACGTTAAATGTTTCGCACATAAACGACTCATTTCTCCTGCACCAATAATAAGGGCTGTCTTATCTTTTATACTTTCAAACTTAGACTTTACCTTAGCCACCGCAACACTCGCAATAGATACGGGCTTAGATGAGATAGACGAGCTATTTCTAACCTCTGCGGCACATTTAAAAGCATATTGCATCGCGCGTGAGAGTTTTTGATCACAAAACTTATTATCAAGGGCAAACTTATAAGCATCCTTCAACTGTCCTACAATCTGTGTTTCTCCAACAACCATAGAGTCTAAAGAAGCAGCTACATTAAAAAGATGGTGCATAGCCCCTTGATTTTCAAAAACATCAGCCCTTCCTTCAAGTTCAACTAAAGAAATATTTGCCTGCGCGGCTAAGACTAAAAAGATATATTCAGTTGATTCTAAAACATTTTGAACGGAGCATAAGACTTCTAAACGGTTACAAGTAGATATAATCATACTCTCGTTAATGGAATTATGACTGCTAAGTTGATGGAGGCATTTTTTTAAGGATAATTCATCATTTAAGGCAAGTTTTTCACGGATTTCTAGGGTTGTATTATGGTGTGAAAAGCTTATTAAAAGGTAATGCATTAGAAATCTCTTTGCATCATGTCTTCTAAGATAAGTATAAGGTTTTGTTCATCATGCTTTTGTACTGCTTTAATAGCCTCGTCACTCAAGCTTCTCGCTAGGGCATAAGACTTTTCTACAGACGTATGTGCTTTCATCTGTGTCTTAATCCACATAGATTCATCTGCATCAAGATCTTGAAGGTGACCTTCTTTTAAACGTTTTTTATCTTTATCACCAAGTGCTTCATATAAGTACATATAAGGTAAGGTCGTTTTTCCTTCTTTATAATCATGTAAGGCTGGTTTACCTAAGGTTTTCTCATCTGAAACGATATCCAAGATATCATCTATGATTTGAAAGGCAAGCCCTAAGTTTTTACCATAAAGTTTATAATCTTCTTCATCTTTACCCACTAGCACAGCCGAGCAGTATGCAGTTACTTCAATTAAAGAAGCTGTTTTTTTATAAATCATATCTAAATAAGCAGATTCATTATTATTAAATGACTCACCCATTTTCACATCTATGTATTCACCAATTGAAAGTGTGGTAACGGCGTTAGCCACCGCGCCTGCAATCTTATCATCAAAGGCTACGAGTTCAGTAAAGGCCTTAGAATATAAGACATCTCCCATCATTACCGCTATCTTTGAGCCATCACTTGCATTAACCGACGTAACTCCGCGTCTTGTAAGGGCCTCATCTATAACATCATCATGTAAAAGACTCGCAGCATGTATAAGTTCAATGATAGCTGCTAATTTAACAGACTTTTCACTTTCTCCTGCAATGAGGAGTACAAGTTTCGCACGTAAGCGTTTACCATGTGGTAGGTGAGTAA
>DTVI01000009.1 GCA_012963655.1 Sulfurimonas sp. | reverse complement strand
ATATGATGCAAACCTTGTTTATACAACTTATCAAGAACATTTCTTAGAAGATATAAACATCTGTTAAGCCATTAGCTTCTTTAAGGTCAATAAAGTCTAAATCTCCATTATCTGCTTGTAAAAATTCTCTAATTTTGTCATCTATAATTTCATCAATTGCATTGATTTTTTCAATAGTAGTCATTTTTTCAAAATCTGGGTAAGTCTTTTCCATAATATATTCCTATTTATCTGATGTGCTCAAAATTTTCATGAGATTAACTCTTTATTATTTTTGAGGTATTTTTGTTATAGATCGAAATCTTCTATTTCCGAATTATACAATATTAATATTTTATTTATAAGTTAACAATATATTCTTAAGGGATAAGCAAGAAAACTTTTATAATTCTCTTACTTTGACTATAATTTTATGTAAAGATACTTTATAATCGTAGGAAACTTGAATGAATATTGAAAACCTTTTATATATAGAAGATATAAATAAGAAAAAATTGTTTTATCGTTTCACCCCGGCAGCTATAGCTTCGCAATTTGTACCATTGATTATTATCTTAGATGATGAAGCAACACATTTTGAGTATAAGATGTGGCATGTACTTAGCCCTATACATGATAAAAAATACCTTCTCAATACAGACCTTTTACAAGAACTTATAAGACAAGTTATAGAAGATAATGAATGTGAAGACCATATTTATCTATATGGAAGTGGTAGGGGCGCTTATGAGGCTATATTACAGGGGATTGCTTGTAAGGCAAATGCGGTTTATATTCAAGACCTTTCTCTAAGACTAGAAGGCATAAGTTCTAAAAAAAATAATTTAAGTAGTCTCTTTAATCCCACAGACTCTTTTCCGATTTTTTTTCTATGTAAGAAGGAAGATAGTATTAAAAATAATGTAGAAGATCAAATTGAATATTTTGTAGATATATGTAAAAAGCACGGTATCAAACACCATATAGACAGATGTATACACGCAGGAGATGATGAAGGTAAAACTATAAAAGAAGTTTTAAATATGTTAGAACGTATGACTTCTCAAAATTAAAAATAAAAAGAGAGGCTAAATGCCTAATCTTTGTTTTTTAAACTTATGCACATGTCGAAACTAAAACCTTACGAAGTCGATCAGCTTCTTGACACATTTCCCACCAGTAGGCAAGTTCACGTGCTTCTTGAGAGTCTTTATTATTAACAATTCTTTCAAAAGTATCTGTATCTAAGCTTTTAAGTTCTTCAGATAGGTCTACTACACAGTCAATAAGATAATCATAATCGTCTATAGCATCTTGTATCATTTCAGGAACTTCCTTATCTTGTGATACTAGTAAATAAGCATAAAGTTGACAGTTTCTACGAAGTTGCATTTCTTTGTTTGAGGGGGTCATAATAGGTATCCTTATAAATGTTTTTAATTAATGATATTTCTCTTACTCTACCCTAGAAAGGTTAAATAGGCTTGAAGATATAATCTTGGTCTTATAATAATATCTCATTAACTGTATAAGCCTGTGTTTCATGTTTTTCAAATACCCATCGCTTTGTACTTAGGTTTTGTAAAAAAGTTTGATCGTGAGTGATGAAGACTAAGGCTCCTGCATATTCTTGTAAGGCACTTTCTAAGGACTCAATAGAGTCTAAGTCCATATGGTTAGTTGGCTCATCCAAGATAATGAGAGAAGGGTGTTTTAAAAGCCCTTGCGATATTAAGAGTTTTCGCACTTCTCCTGGACTTGGGACAGTACTATAAAGTAATGCTTTGGCGTCTGAGCCTAGTCTTTGGATAAGGGTGAAGAGTTCCCCTTTTTCTTCAGGACTGAGTTCACTCACATCCTTAAAAAGTTGTTCTGCTTCTTTATCTGTAATCTCTTGGGGGATGTAAAGGTACTCATGAGCAAAGTCTATTTTTTCGATAAAATAGCGAATAAAACTACTTTTACCTGCGCCATTTTCTCCGCTGATACCTATTTTTTCACCAACATTTATCGAAAGCCTTGGAAAACATAATTCTGTTTCTTCAAAGAGAGGAATACAAGATCTTTCAACGGCTATAGGGAAGTTATGTTTAGAGATTTCTCCCTCAAAGCTGATGCCTGTTGCATATTCTTTAGTTAGTGTGCCCATCTTTTCACTGAGTTGACGCTGCTTCGTTACTGTGCGCTGAAGTATTTGTCCATCTCCCTTATCTTTACCACTAAATAAAGCGCCATTAATTTTTTCTTTTTCAGCACTGTCATATCTTCCTACATTTTTTTTCGAGAGTCTTTTTTTAGTAAGGGAAACTTGTTCTCTTTGAGCCTGAATAGCTCTGTCTAGTTTTTTAAATTCATTTTCTTGTTCACCTAGTACTTTCTTCTTATGTGAAAGAGTCTGAGCATATGCCTCTTGTGCTAAAGAAAATGTTGTTCTGTATTTTATAATCTCCCCAGCCTTGATCATAATGGTCTGCTTAGAAAGAGCATCTAGAAGAGTTCTATCATGACTTACTAAGATACCAATACCCTTATAGCTTTTAAGTGCATCGATAACAATAGCTTGAGATTGTAAGTCAAGGTGGTTTGTTGGTTCATCCACCATTAAAACATCACTATCACTAGACAGGGCAACGGCTAACTGAAGACGTTTACGCTCACCATGACTTAAGACATCCCATTGTCCTAGCCAAGTGTCATCAACTCTTAAAAGGTCTCTAATTCTAAAAGCTTCTTTAGTATAGGTACACATGAATTCTTCAAGCTCAGTTGGTTCAAATTCTGTACTTTGAGCACAATAAACGACTAATTCATTACCCGTTATCATCCCTTTTTCACTTTTTAACTCTTTTGAAATCAACTTTAAAAGTGTGCTTTTACCTGAACCATTAATGCCTGTTATTGCGCTCCAACCTTCTTCAATGTCAAAGTCTATCTCAGAAAATATTGGCTCTGCTGCACTCGCATACTTATAGGTTAACTTTCTAATCTTTAAACTCTTAATACAAACCATCCTCTTTAACTACATCTCATATCAAAAATACAGGTATATCTACTGTCTTTAGCTAAACAGATACTGTTTCATCTGTAAAATTACAGATGCCACAGTATATCCACTAATTGCATGATATTGTAAGTATAGGTTTACAGATAACTTTGATGAATGTGTCTTTCCATAAACATACAATACAGTTTGAAAGCACAAGACTAATCTTTTTTAATAAATACAACTAAAACTAATATAGCTTGAAGGAGACAAGAACACATAGCAATCGTGTTCCCTAATTTCTCATTCAAAAGCGCATACTCTCCATCTGACTAAAAAGTTGCAGATACAAAAAAAGATAAATTTCTTTAGCATCTAAAAACTTATTGTATGAATCTACACCTCACAAAATCTTGAGTTTACCTTAGTTAAGGCGACTTCTAAGATCTTATCATTACTCAAAGAACTAGTTTCAACCTTTTTATAAGACTTTTTACCTGAAGAATCAGTACATCTAAACATATAAAAATACTGATCTGTAGTATGTAGTTTAATATTTTTTGACACCAATGTACAGCATTTCAGAATGTCCTCCTTACTATCCATATTATCAATCTCCTTGACTAAATATACCTTTAATAATAAAAGTTAATACCAAATAATTGAAGTAAGATTGGAAGTTATATTGTTATAATTACGTTTTTAGAAGAATATAAATTACAATTGATAAATATTTATTGAATAACAAAGGATAAAAAATGTCAGCATGGGTTTATTTAATATTAGCAGGCACACTTGAAGTTGGTTTTGCTAGTATGCTAAAACTTTCAGATGGTTTTACAAGGTTAATTCCAACACTAATGTTTGTATTCTTTGCAATTACGAGCTTTTACGCACTTACAAAGGCTATTGAAACCATACCTATGGGTACAGCTTACGCGGTATGGACAGGAATGGGTGCTGTTGGAACGATTGCAATAGGAATTCTCTTTTATAATGAACCAGCAGGTTTTCTCAGACTCTTTTTCTTATTTACCCTAGTTGCATCTATCATTGGCTTGAAATTGTTTGCAAATTAGCATACTGTATTATGAAAAAGGAATATTTTAGATGGCAGAAATAAGCATAGTTGATAAGCTGGATTGTTTTGCGGAAGAGTTTAAAGGAATAAGTCTTCTTGGTGAAAAAATCACAAAAGCAGAATTTGAAGATTGTACCTTTATCTCCTGTGACTTTAGTGAGACCTTTTTTTCAGCATGCATGTTTATAGATTGCCATTTTTTAAACTGTAACCTAAGTGTGATGAAGCTAACGAGCTCTAAGCTAAGTAATGTAAGCTTTGATTCATGTAAAATGATTGGCATAGATTGGACTATGGCTGACTGGAAGAGTCTACTCACAGCAGAACCATTAAAATTTAAAGAATGTATACTTAATGACAGTAACTTTTTTGGTTTAAATTTAGATGAACTAGAAATGAAAGAATGTCGCGCAAGAGAAGTTGACTTTCGTAATTGTTCATTGAAAAAATCTAACCTGTCTCAAACAGACTTCAAGGGTGCCTTGTTTGAAAGTACCCACTTAGAAGAAGCAAACTTCACAGATACACAAAACACCCATATAAACATACTTAAGAACCATGTTCAAGGAGCAATCTTCAACCGATATGAAGCATTATATCTATTAGAAACATTAGGGATTGAGTTAGTGGACTAGAAAACTTGGAATAGTACCGCTTACTTTATATCGGATTTAGAAAGATTTGCTATGATTTCTTACTTATAACTTCAGGGTATCTATATAAACCCTTACTGGATAAAATATGAAAAACTGGTACGAACAAACACGAGCTAAAACAGAAAATATCTTTCAGTCAATCATTTCCCATGATTTCGTTACAGAGCTTATGCAAGCTACTTTAGATAAAGACACCTTTGGTTTTTATGTAAATCAAGATTCACTCTATCTTAGCGAATACAAAAAAGCCTTAGTTGCAGTAGGAAGTAAATGCCATCATCATAAAGACACACAGTTCTTTTACGAATCTGCTACGGGTATCATTCAGGTTGAGGATGCCCTACATAAAGAGTTCTTAGAAGAAAAATACATTAATCCTGAGCCTTCTCCTACTTGTGAACTTTATAACTCATACCTGGCGCGCATTGTAAATAACGAGTCTGTTGAGGTAGGTGTTGCTGCGGTACTCCCATGTTTTACAATCTACAAAGAAGTAGGGGACTTTATTTTAAAAACCCAAGCTAACAAGGACTCAAACCCATACCAAGCATGGATAGCCACTTACGCAAGTGATGAGTTTGCCCTGGCAGTGGAACAAGCCATAAACATTGTCAACACCTACGCACTAACAGCTTCACCACAGAGCTTGGCTAAGATGGAAGAAGTTTTTATTAAAACATCAAAGCTAGAATGGATGTTTTGGGATTCTGCATATAAACAAGAGGCATGGAAAATATGAGTAAATCTTATTGTTCGATTTTAACAATAGCAGGTTCTGATTCTGGAGGGGGCGCGGGTATACAAGCCGATATCAAAAGTATTTCTGCAAATGGTGGATATGCAGCCTCCGTCATTACAGCCAGCACAGCACAAAATACCCAAGGTGTAACAGACATTCATCCCATCCCTGTGCCTCACATCATAATGCAAATGAAAGCTGTTTTTGATGACATAAGTTTCTCAGCCATTAAAATAGGAATGCTTCATTCATCAGAAGTAATCAAAGCCGTAAAAGCCACCCTAAAGCAATACAAGATGACAAATATCATCTTTGACCCCGTAATGATAGCTACCTCAGGAGATAAGCTCTTAAATGATGATGCCGTTGAAAGTCTAAAAGACTTTTTACCTCAGGTCATGTTGATAACACCAAATATCCCTGAAGCCGAGTTATTAATAGGACATAAGATAGACCTAGATAACATTCAGGCCTCAGCTAAAGAATTGTCAGATTTATATCAAACCTCTGTCTTACTAAAAGGCGGACACTTAAAACTCACGGACACCATGACTGACATACTGTATGACTATAAAACTAAAGAAATTACAGTTATACATAATAAGACAGTTGAAACCATAAACACTCACGGAACAGGGTGCTCATTATCATCTAGTATTGCTACTTATATAGGTCTCGGATTTAGTCTAGAAGAGTCATGTATAAAAGGATGTGAGTATCTTAATATGGCTATAGAAAAAGGAAAAGATAAAATCCTAGGAAAAGGCCATGGACCTGTGAACCACTTTTGGAAAACTACCTAGACTAGTGCCAAAAGTAGAACCTCATTCAGTGGGGGGATATAGGGGCTAGATCGCGGATAAAAGACAAAGCTATTGTTCAAAGGGGGAAAGAAGTGCTAAGCCTTCTATAACCTCTCTTTAGCGGCAATAATTCGAGAAAGTTTGTTTTCATTAGCTATAAAGTTAGATAAGACAGCAACAGTATAATAATTACCCATTGCCTTTGCTCGATGCTCATCTGCACCATTTTTTTCTTCATCTTGTATAGCTATTTGAATATGCTTATTATATATTACGGCATATTCAGCTGTTGTGAATTTTGGGTTACTCTTAAGTTCATTAAGAAAGTTTTCTTGTAATTGTGTCATTAGTCATCATCCTCGTCATCTTCAAAATCGCTAGGGTCAAACTCTATTTTTACAGGTACTTCTACTGTTTCAGTGATCTCACTAATATCTTCAGCTGAGATATCTAATGCCATTGAAACAAATGTAGCTAAGGTATTGCCATCTATAATTTCTTGACATGTGTCTGATGTGTTGTAAATGGTAAGTATTCCATCTTTTGTAAGCACATCTCTAGTTGCAATTCCTAATTCTGCTGCTACAGTATGTAAGTCTGGAAGAGTAAGGTGTACACCCTCAACCTTCATTGTAAAGCCTGTTCTTACTTTTTTACCTGGGAACATTTTTCTTCCTATTTTTGAAATATTTATTAGAGCTAATTATTTTTGAGATTATAGCTAAATAGTGTAATAATAGCTTTAGGCTTTTGATTTAGCTAATGCTAATTGTTTCTTGACATATAGTTTGATATAAATTGCCGCAGAAGAAATAATAATTAACATACTTATCCATAAATATATAATATCTAAGTTAAAAACATTTACAACCAAGAAAAAGAAAATAACAGGCATAAATATCTGTCTATAAAAACTAATATAAGGAATTATAAAAGGGTTTTTAATGCCTTGAAGTGTAGACGTTGATATAAATAAGGTTATAAATGAAAAGAATATAAAACTCTCAAAGATTATATACGTGTATGCAATATCTATCACTTCTAAGTCTGTATCAAAGACCATAATCATATACTTACCAAAGAGTGCTATTAGAACTACGCCTATGGCACTCATTATATATCCGTATTTTAATGCTTGATGTATGACTTCATCAATACGGTTGAAATTTTTAGCACCAAAATTATTAGATACTATTGATATAACGGCGGTGTTTAGCCCCAGCATTGGGAGTAAGATGATTTGTTCAACCCTATATCCTATACCAAATGCAGCAACTGCTTTAAATCCATAGGCAGATACAAAATACATAGTAATTATACTTCCTAAAGAACCTAAAAACATATTTATACTGGTAGGAATAGCTTGTTTGGCTAATTGTTTAAAAGCTTTTATATTAGGAGTGGATTTGAAAAATATAGATAAGTCAAAAAGCTTTGTTTTATAAAGTTTGTATAGCATATACATAAGTGTAATGTACTGAATTAAAACAGTTGCAAGGGCAACCCCACTAATTCCAAGTGCAGGTATAAAATAAAAACCATATATAAACAAGGGATCAAGAATAAGATTTAAAATAAACCCAATTATCAAAATGTTTCTATAACTTCTTGTATCTCCTAGAGATATTAAGACGGCATTGGCACCTAAGCCTATAAGCATAGGAATAATTCCAAGAAGTATTATGTATGTGTATTCAAGGGAATATTCTAAGACCTTACCGGTAGCGCCCATTAAAACAAATATATATTCTAAAAGTAAAAAGCTTATAATAGATAAGAAAAAAGAGGTAAATATAAATAAACTTATGCCGTTTGTCGCATAAACTTGTGCCATCTTTCTCTTGTGCTTACCAAGTGCTCCACCCACGTAAGCAGTAATTGCAGATGATAACCCAAAGCTTATAGATAAGAGCATAAAGAAAACCATAAAACTATAAGTAAGTGCAGAAATAGCTTCGGTGGATATTTGACCTATATAAAATGTATCCACAACATTATACATAGTATTAAAAAACATCCCTATACTTGAAGGAATAGCGATTTGCAAGATTAATTGTTTAATGTCTTTTGTAAGGAGTTCATTTTTAGGTAGTTTATTGCTAGGTAGTTTATTATTTTGTTTCATAAGCGTGACTATACTGTAATACTCTTTATGTGGTGTTAGGTATTTAAGTAGTCTGAGTTCTTATATAAAAATAATAGGTATTATTTAAATAATGACATAAGTCAATATGTTACTTGTAGTTTCATACTATAATAAATAAAAAAGGAGTTCCCTTGGCATTAATTTATATTGAGCAGGTAGAAGATATGAGCGTGGAAGAGATGCAAGAAATACACGAAAATGAGATTGAAATTCTAAATGCAATTGATAAGCTTGCTATATTTTATGATAGAGGTGAAGCAACACAAGAAGAACTCGTAGAAAAGATAGATGAGTATATTGAACATGTTCATAAGCACTTTGCAAATGAAGAACGTTTGATGCAAGAATATAATTTTCCATCATATGATATGCATAAAACAGCGCATGCCATGTTTTTAGAAGAGCTTGATAACGCCATAAAATACTGGAAAAGATATGAAGATATTAATAAAATAACTAATTTTATACGTAGAACACCTGAATGGATTGTTCTTCATGTTAACACAGTAGACGCCCCAACGGCTGCTTACCTTGCGAAAAAAATGCAAGAAAAATAGACCTTACAAAACTCTACGATCTAGAACATAATCGACGATAACATGTATAAAAGTCGGTATTTTTTGGTTTGCATCAACACTAAAAGTCGCGAGTGCCTTATATGTGTCCTTACGTGCATCAAACAAAGCTCTTGCCTTCGCTTCATCATTAAACAGAGGCCGCTTATCACGTTCCTTTTTTGGTAAACGATTTACAATAACATCAAAGTCAGCATCTATATAAACTATAAGAGATTTTTCTGAGATAGTACTGTGTATTGGAACACCACCACCTGTAGCAATCACTTGACCTTTCTTTTGTGTTAACTCATTAATACATTTTTGCTCAAGGCCACGAAAATATTCTTCACCCTTGCTCGCAAAAATATCAGTAATACTAGTGCCTTGCTCTTTTTCAATAACGCTATCAACATCCACAAAATCTTTATGAAGTTGCCTTGCGAGAGACTTACCCACACTAGTCTTACCACTTCCCATAAAGCCTATTAATACTATATTCTCATATACCAATTTCTACCTCTTCTATAATATGTTCATTTGTTTTTTTTATTATAAGCATGACTATACAGTATTTTTCTTATTCTTCGTCATCATTATAAATAGCTGCATACCCCATTAACATTAGTTTTTTATCTTTCAAGAGCTTTTGCATAAAAGCTAGTTCTTCTAATAAAGGATAGTAATTTAATTTTTTCATTTCTATTTATTCCTGCCATTTCTAACTCAAATTCAATTTCTTCAATAGACATCATATATTCCTTGTACTAAATGTTAAAGTAAACATCATTTTAATATCATAATTATCACTAAGGCATAATGATTTTTTGTCTATTGAATATATCAAAGATAGTGAAAAGTAGAGATTCAGTTGTGGGGGTGTGTTTTGAAGGAGATTTAAAACCAAAAAAGCTGGACGATATAAGAGTAAATAGGTATCGTGTCCCCGGATTTTTCAGATCCAAATATTTTACTAAATAAGTCACCTTTCTAAGAGAAAATCTACAGCTGAATTACTTTACCTTTGTTCTAAGTAGTATAGAGCTGTATTCATATTTACTGATTATATTGATTAGTTCATTGAATTTATGGGCTAATTCACTTTGGGATAATTCTTCATGAGCATATTCAAACCTGCTCATATCAAGTGCTTGTTTTGTGAAAATTGCTAGATATAAATCATAAGTATTTTCATTTTCTTTGATTAATCCAGCTTCAAAGTAATTTGTACTGTTTTTTGCAGGAACTTGTATGGGCTGTTTAATAGGGATTGATGCTTGAAGTAGAGTAACCATTCCATTTTCATAAACATTTAAAAGTGTTACATAGCCTTCCTCTTTAGAACTCAATGTAAAATAAAATCTATCCCCATCCCTTAGCACCATTTTGCTTGCTTTAAATTCAAGTATATCATTTGCTACTGCTATATAAAGTTCTTCAAATTCACGATCATTAAGTAAGAAAAGATATTCTTTATAGCTAAGGTACCATGCTTTATTTCTTCTATCGAGTTTGAAATTAAGTTGACAACCAAGAGAAGCCGTTAGTTTTTTAATAAGGGGTGTATTTTGTAGATAATGACTTGTTATTTTTTCATTACAGGTGTAGTCTCCAATAGTAGTTTTTATTTTATAAGCTAAGTCAAGATTTTTGTACTTAAGTAGGACATAAAAAATGTTATTTTTTTGCTCTTGTTTGATGGTCTTTAACTTGTGTAGCTTTAATTCACTTGTTATTTTTAAATAGGATTTATTGTGTTTGTCATAAGCATTATTATGAGAAGTAATTGAACGTGTAAAACTGCTAGTGACTTTACTACTGAGAGAAAGGGCAATCTTTTCTTTTGCGTTTGCGTTTGCTATTTCTAGAGTATTACCTTGCCCATATCCAAGTACTTCATATTTTACTTTTGAATGAACTTGTTGATGGCTATACCACTTTGGCTCTTGAATAAGACTCGGGGCTGAACAGCCTATGATAAGAAAGTGTATTAATGTAAAAGTCAGTAGTCTCATAGCCCTAACTTAATATTACCATCATATACGGGAACTTGTTCATAAGAAGGGCCCATTTCATAAGATTTCTTTTGAACATTAGATCTGACAAAATTGTATAAGCTTTGAATATTAGTATTGTTTTGAATAAGACCTCTCATTAGATAGTACGAGAAAAGTCTATTGTTCTGTGGATCATATTTATTAGAGTATTGTGTTCCACTCCCCGCACTAATAATAAGCATTTTACTTTTATCAAATGTAACTTGCTTAGGTTTTATTCTTATGGCTGCAACACCCTTAATAAGCGCTTGGTTATCAGTTCCACCACTAAAACAAGAGTCTACAAATACTATGATCTTACTGGCTTTGGAATTGCTAAGTTGTTTGTATATATTTTGAAGTTGAAACCTATCATCATCTATATAGGCTGGATTCATATCTTGTGCTAATAAATAAGGAACATTGTTTTTAGCTGGTACAGGAATCCCATGTCCACTATAATAAAAATATATGCTGTCCCCTTTTTTAATTCTTCTGAGCATATCTTTTAGCTTATAATTTATCTTAGCACTTGTGGCCCCTTGATTAATGAGTGCTCTAATATTGTTTTCTGGGATCCCAAGCCTTTTTTTCATTACTTCTTTGAATTGTTTTGCACTGTTAGAAGCGTAGGGGACAGAAGCTGTAAATTCATAATCTTCTATTCCTATAATAAAGAGCCATTTAGTGCTATCTAATGGATGTAGAGTACTTGATTGCAATTCCTCTTTTAAGTCATATTTCGTAGCTTCTTCACTTCTGCTATATAAATCTGTGCTTGCTTTATGTTGGGATAAGCCTCGTAGAGAAATCTTTATGGCATTGTCTATATCTGTATCATCTCCTAAAATACCCATATAATCCCCAAAGCCGATATACACTAACTTTTTACTGTTGTAATCATTTAGGGCTAAAGTGATATTAATGCTTGTCCAACCAGCCCCTCTATGTGTTTTACTTGCAGATATATGTACAACTAAGGTCTTGTCTAACTTTTCTTTAGAAGTTTCTTCTAAAAAATATTTAGAGATTTTGTGCATTCCAAGTTTTGATATTTCTTCTGTTATGTTATCGTTTATTAAATCAATTTGACTTTTACTTAGTCTGTAAGAACTATATGCTTCAGCTCTTTGAGGGAGTATGATGTATTTATAATCTGAAAGGTGTAGGTGCTCTGATATATGGTATTCGGCCTTATACTCTTTAGTAGAGCAAGCTGTAAATAAGAACATAATTAATAAAAATAATATTTTAAGGTACATAGTTTTTATTCCTTATAGATAGACTATGATAACACATACTATATGAATCATGCGCTACACTATTTTAGCCTAAGTTATAAATCTCAATAATTAAGAAATTTAATTAATAATATTGAAGTCTGCTAATGAATAAAAGCTTTCGTATAAGTACTTTTCTTTTGTAAGCTTATAAATAGAGCCTTCGGGTCAAACCCAACCCTTATATTAAACGTCAAAGTAAAACATAACTCTAACACCGAAATAATCACTAATCTATAATGATTCTTATAATGAACCCCAGAACTAGAACCAGTTAATTTAGATTTCTTATTCCAAATGATAAAATATAAACAGAGAAAAAAGGGATAAGAAGATGAGCGTAAAAAGAAAGACATTTAGTGCAGACTTCAAAGCTAAATTAGTTTTAGAGGTTTTAAAAGAAGAGCAATCCATAAATGAAATTGCAAGTAAATATGAAGTTTTACCTAAAAGTTTAAAAGACTGGAAAAAGCAGTTTTTGGAAAACATCAGTT
>DTVI01000008.1 GCA_012963655.1 Sulfurimonas sp. | reverse complement strand
AAATAAATTTGTGGAAGAAGAAGAACAAAGAGTTTTTGTGTCACTTAAAGGGACGGTTGTGGAGAAGAGGATAGTCTAGTCTTCTTCCCAAATCCATTTCGTTCCCTCATATTCTTTAGTTTTTTTAGCTGATTTTTTCTTAGTTATTGGATTCATTTTTTCATATAGCGCAGCATCAAACTTTCCATTACTACAGGCATAGGAACAAGGCTTCATCCACTCAATAGCAAGTTCTGTATCTACACCTTTTTTTTCTAAACTTCGAGCTAACCAGTAGGTAGTATCTTCACAAGATAACTTATCAATATAATGTTTATTAATACATACATTGGCCACTTCAGCTAATAACGACTGTTGCTCATCCACAAGAAAATTCTCAAAATCATCTTTCGTATATACTGTCTTTGAAAGATTAAGGGACATGTCTTCCTTATGTTCATACCAAAACATCACTTTATCACTAAAAAAGTATGCACCTATAAAAAAAAGCATAACTATCGTTACTAGCTTTCCTATATCTAAACTTCCTGACATTATTTACTCCCTTATTCCCCTATATCGACATTTGTGAAAAAAAATTATCCTAGTCTAGTCTTAAAAAGTGAATAAGGGGTTTATTCCCATGCTTTTTTTAAATACTTTTCACGTCCTGAGGCATTTTTATACATTTTATATCGCAAAGAGTTCTTTTTAAAATAATCTTGATGATAAGCCTCTGCCTTAAAGAACTCTTTTGCTGGTTTAATTTGTGTTGCAATTTCTTTAGAAAAACGTCCTAAATCATTTAAGGCTTTTTTTGACTTTATGGCCCAAGCCTTTTCTTGTCTATTTTGGTAAAAGATAACAGTTTTATATTGTTGGCCTTTGTCATAAAACTGCCCTTTTGCATCTACAGGATCAATATTTTTCCAAAAGATGTTAATAAGTTCTTCATATGATATTATAGAGTTATCATATCTAACATGAACAACTTCATAATGGCCACTTCTACCCTGTGAAACTTCTTTATAATTAGCCGTATTCGCTTCACCACCCATATATCCAGATTCTGCACTTATTACACCTTTTACAGGTTCAAAAGCAGCTTCCATACACCAAAAACAACCTCCAGCAAAGCTTGCTGTTTTTTCTTGCGAAAAGGCATTACTTAGCAGTAATAGAAGTATTAAAGTTAGTTTTTTCATATTTTCCCCTTATGTTTTGAGAAATTATATTAGAATTTTGTGTAATGAGTGTGTATAAAAAAGAAGAACAAAGAAGGTAGAGACACCTTCTTTAAAAATAATTATTTTACTTGATCGTTTCCATAATGTTTAAAAAGATAATCAACTACAGAAGTAGCATCATCTTTAGAAATATCCATTCCAAAGGCATCTTCCATCTTTTTCACCTTACCTTCCCAAAAAGCTTTAGATTGGGGGCCTTGGTTGATGATGTATCCAAAAGAATGACACATAAGACATTGAGCTTGAATCGTGTCAAAATGCTCTCCCATCTTAATTTCATAAGCAATATATGGCACTGCCATTTCCCCTTTAACTTCTTCAGCATTTAGAGATGTTAAACTAATTAAAGCTAAAAATAAAAACTTATACATTATACAACCTCAATTGTAACGACATCTATGCCATTATATTTATAACCACCATGGTTCCAGCCCATTTCTTCTGCTAAAGGTTGAACCTCACCCGCTAGATTAATGGCCTTAGACATAATTTTGACTTTACCATAAGTACCTGGCTTAAAGGTATAACGAAATTCTCTAAATGAATAACGTCCCAGCGTACCATCATCTAAGATAGCAGCTTCCCAAGTTTTTCCACCATCTACAGAAATTTGTACTTCTTTAATACCCTTACCCTGATCAAAGGCAACACCGCGTACCGTTGTATGTGAGTTACAATAAACCTTAGTTTCATTTGTAGGGTAACCAATCATTGACTTTACATTCATCGTTGTAATGGGCTTAGTTTTAACTTTTTTATGAGAATGTGGGTCTTCACTTTCTGTCGCATTATCAGGAATACGGTAGGCAACATCCATAAAGAACAATTCTTCATATTTCGCCGTAACCGTAAGATTTGAAAGCATCTTAACCCATGAATCTGAATAATACCCAGGAATAATAAGGCGTACAGGGTACCCATTAAGATAAGGTAATTCTTCACCATTCATTTCATAAGCAACAATAACATGATCGCCTAATTCTTCCATATGCATTTCACGTACAAAGTTTGGTGTTTTATAATATGCTGCCTTTTCAAGCCCATAAAAACTAATCCAATCTGCACCTTTTTTAATACCTGCACGTTCTAAGATATCTCTTAAACGTGCACCCTTCCATTTTGCATTTCCAACAGCCCCATTACCCCATTGAATACCCCCAGCAATAGGAGCAAAGGCAGAACGTCCATTTCCACCACATTGAAGAACTGAAACCACTTCAACAGGCTCAAATTCAGCTTTTAGCTGATCAAGGGTAAAAGAAAGTTCTTTCTCAACTAAACCATCTACCTTAAGTCTATAGGTATTCAAATCTATATAAGTAGGAATTTCTGGCATATGCCATCTTACAAAAAAGTGATCATTAGGTGTAATAGCATTTGTAAACACTTCTCTTGGTGTTTCAAGCAGAGGTGGTCTATCTGAATACGTAATCATTGGACGTTTTTGGGGAAAAGCGACCTTTGATAATTTTTGTCCATCCAATGGCTGAGAAGCCGCTTCAAGTGAAGTTCCTACAGCTGCTACACCGGCAACAACAAGAGATTTTTTAAAGAAATCACGTCTTTGCATTTGATACCTTTTATAATAATTATATTTATATGTAATAATATCAAAAAAACACTTATCAAAAGAATAAAATAATAATGATATAATATTCAAAAAAAGTTATCTATTGCATTATCTTCTAAATAATACTATCTTTAATGAACTTAAACAGAAGTGATGTTTAAATAACAATTTAAGTGCAAGGTTGGTTTCATGTTTTCCTTACGACAAATAGAATTATTTATCAGTGTTTCTCAAGCTAATACCCTTATTGATGTTGCGAACAAATATAAGATGAGTCAGTCTGCAATTTCAATGGCACTAAAAGAACTAGAAAATCATTTAGATGAAAAACTTTTTGAACGCCTAGGAAAAAAGCTTATTTTAAATGAACGGGGTAGACTCTTCCTTAATGAGGTGCAACCACTATTTCTAGAACTTAAAAGCCTGCATCAAACCTTTACCCAAAATCATTTCCGTGGAGAAATAAATATTGGAGCAAGCTTAACCACTGCGCATTACATCATGCCCCAACTTATGACATCATATATGAAAGAAAGAAATAATGTTTCTAT
>DTVI01000007.1:255-3375 GCA_012963655.1 Sulfurimonas sp. | reverse complement strand
GGTCTACCAAAATGAAATTGCTATGCTTCCTGAGGGTCTAGAAGAGGGTGAAATAGTTGAAGTTGTTGACTTAAAGGGTACGTGCTTTGGTGTGGGTTACGCGAATGTTAAGTCAGTGATTACACTTAGAATGCTTTCTTTTGAAAAAGTGGCGATAAATGCAAAATGGATAAAAAAGAAATTAGAGATTGCAATTGGCTCAAGAAACTCTATTTTAGAGCATTCTAATTCGGCTAGACTTGTTCATTCAGAAGCAGATGGGCTTGCAGGTTTAATTGTTGACTTTTATGATGGAGTTTTAACGGTTGCAATTAATACAGCTGGTATGGAAAGACTTAGAAAAGAAATTATAGGGTCTTTGCTAGAGATTATTAAGCCTATAGCAATTTATGAGAAGTCAGATGCAAATGCTAGAGAAAAAGAGGGGCTGTCTACAGTTGAAGGGGCAATTCATGGAAAGGTACCTGAGTTGATTGAGGTAGTTGAATTTGGTTGTCAGTTTGGATTAGAACTTAAGGCTTCTCAAAAAACTGGATTTTACTTAGACCAAAGATTTAATCATGGAATTATTACAGAATATATTGATGAAGACGCGACGATGCTTGATCTGTTCTGTAATGTAGGTGGTTTTGGTATGCACGCATTAAATGCAGGTGCTTCTCATGTTACCTTTGTAGACTCTTCAGCTACAGCCATGGGCCAGGTTGAAAAAAACATTGCTTTGAATGATTTTGCAGATGATGGACGTTCAACACTTGTAACGGCTAATGCTATGGATTATATTAAAGAACTATCAGATAAAAAAGAATCATATGATGTTGTTGTACTTGATCCCCCTTCTTTTGCTAAGACAGCAGAACAAGCCAAGGCAGCGACCTCAGGATTTAAACACTTAATATTAAATGGTATTCGTGTATGTAAACCAGGAGGTATTATCGCCTTATTCTCATGTTCATATCATGTGGGCATGGATGAACTTATAGAGATTTGTTTAGATGCTTCACGAGACACAGGAAAGCAACTTAAAGTCTTAGAACATATGTACCAAGATAAAGACCATCCTTATGTGTTAAACATGCCAAACAGTTTATACCTAAAAGGGCTTTTACTTCAAGTGATCTAAAGTTAGTATAAGACAGGAGATGAAATAATAATAAGCACCTTAGCTTTAATGATATTCAACTTAAATATATCTGCTGAAGGTCTTACCTTAAGTAGTGCGGATCTAAAAGGACAGTTGTCTATAGAAGAAGTATTTAATGGTTTTGGATGTAGTTGAAAAAATATATCTCCTGAACTCTCATGGTCACATCCACCTAAGGGAACCAAAAGCTTTGCAGTCACTATGTATGATCCTGACGCGCCTACGGGAAGCGGATGGTGGCATTGGTTGGTTTTTAATATAGACAGTAAAACAATGAACTTTGCTAAGGGTGTTGACCTAAGTAAGTCTTTGGCTGTAGAAAGTATGACAGATTTTGCTAAGGCTGGATTTGGTGGGGCTTGTCCTCCAAAGGGAGATAAGGCTCATCAATATATTTTTACTGTACATGCCTTAGATGTTGAAAGATTAGACTTAAAAGCTACGGCTAATCCTGCTCTTGTAGGATATTACATTAATTCACATACTCTATCAAAGGCTTCATTAATCTCTTATTATGGTCGTTAAGTAGTATATTAAACACTAATGGTTATAATAAGTTTATACTATATTTAATATTTTGTATTTTGTTTGTCTATTTTTGCTGATGAAAAAAATGTCCTACAACTTAAGTGGGAACATCAATTTCAGTCCGCAGGTTATTACGCGGCTAAAAAACAAGGATATTACCAAGAATATGGTCTTGATGTTGAACTCATCGCTCAAGATTTAAATCATTTAGTTAAAGCCAGTACTCAAGTTGTAGAAAGAAAAGCCCATTATGGGGTAGGACCCTCTACTTTATTGTCAGATATATCTGAGGGTAAGCCCTTAATGCTTTTGGCCACTATTTTTGAGCATTCCCCCTTAGTTCTTATCTGTAATAAAAAGTCAGATATTCGTACAGCCAAAGATTTAGAAAATAAAAAAATTATGATGGCGGAAGATGAGGATAATTCCCTTCTTCTTTCTAAAATGCTAAAAATAGAAGGGATACAATAGACTTCTGTTCCTTTAGACTTTGAAGCCTTTAATCAAGGACAGGCTGATGCTTATTCGGGGTATTTAGGAAATGAACCTTTTTCTTTAAGTCAAGAAAGCTTTTCTTATACTATTATTGACCTCTGAAGAGGAATACCTTAACCATCCTAAACGTGTACATGACTTCATTAAGGCTTCTTTAAAAGGTTGGAAGTATGCGATGGAACATCAAGAAGAAATTAATTTAGATAAGCTACTTCATATGCTCTCAATGATGAAAGAAGTTAAACTTATAGAAAAAAATGTTGATAGTTATAAGCATTTGTATCCTGGAAGTTCTCACAAATTTCTTTAAGTGAGAAAGAAGCAAGTTGGATGGCGGAACATCCACAGCTTAGATATGCCAGTCTTCATTGGCTACCTCAAAAAAATCGCCACCAGTCTAAAGAATTAATGCAAAAGTATTTAGACCTCATTTCTTTAAAAAGTGGTTTGACATTTAAATACGTACAAAAAGAACCACAAACTTACGCACTAGCGGAACTTGAAAGAGGTAAAAGATAAGGCTTATAATGATAACCGCATTATCTTAGATAACAATGCTTACTTAGATTAGTTATTGAAAAATTAAGCTTCTTTGGCCTTAAAATAGTCTACAGCCTCAACTTGGTCTTCATCTAAGTAATCATAAGTAAAATCGGGATCATTTAACAGCTTAGTTTTAATTGTATTCTGAGCATATGAATAAAATATCTTTTGAGTCATTTTAATATCATGAAAGTACCCTATAGCACTAAAATAATAAGGTTCATCTACTTCAATGCAAAGTAGGGTCATTGGCACACTTTCTTCTAAAAAATCCATTATTTCTTTATATGTCACATCAAAGTCTATAAGCATCCAGGCCATATCTTCAAGTTCTTTATCTTTAAAATCATAAACAGTGATGGACTCTGTACTATCAAAATCACAAGATGCTATATTATATTGAATAATGT
>DTVI01000007.1:0-212 GCA_012963655.1 Sulfurimonas sp. | reverse complement strand
AGACTATAGTCCTCACCTAAGAGGTTTTGGATATCTTGATCCTTATAAGAACTTTGTCCTTGATAGATGAAAATAGTCTGTGTATCAAAAGGTTCGTTTTGTATCGTTCCCTTAAGATTAATACCAAACTTTTTCTGGGAGGCAATGGCTTGTAAGAGGTTTTGCTTATTGACGTGAATAGTTTCATTTAATAGATTTATTTTTTTAAGATT
>DTVI01000006.1:2213-12886 GCA_012963655.1 Sulfurimonas sp. | reverse complement strand
TATTCTGATTGTGAAGACAGAGCCATCTTCTTTTCTTATATGGTTAAAGTACTTTTAAATATTGATATTGTAGGTCTAAAGTATCCTAACCACATGGCGACAGCTGTGTTAATAGAGAAAAAGGTTGAAGGGGAATATGTTGTATTTGGGAAGAAAGAATATATTATTGCTGATCCTACCTATATTAATGCAGGACTTGGGATGAGTATGCCTGCATTTAAAGGAAGCACTGCTTATACAATTGTCTTAACAGGAGGCGAAAAGTAGTAGCCTTGAGAGTAGGTGATACCTAGGGATGTAATGTATTCATATATTTCTTTTGATTCTACATACTCTCCAATAGTCTTAATCCCTAGTTCTTGTGCAAAGGTGACAATAGTTTTAACAATAATTTGTTTATTGGTGTCATTATGAATGTTTTTGATTAATGAGGCATCAATTTTTAAATAATCAAAATTTAGATTTAAAAGATGTGAAAAATTTGAATAACCAGAGCCAAAGTCATCTATACTGACCTTGCACCCTAGCTCTCTGACCTCAGTAACAAAATTAGAAATAACCTGATAACCCTCGATTTTTTCTGTTTCTAAAATCTCAAAACAGACCCTATGAGCAAGAGGATAGATACTTAGCATGTTTTTTATATAGCCAAAAAGATTATAATCCGTAATATCTTCAATAGATAAATTAATGGAAAATTCATATTCATGGCTGCTAAAGGCCTGAAAGGATTTTTTAATCATAACCTTTGTAATTGATTCATATAACTTCGCATGCTTAGCCACTTCTAAGAAAAAATAAGGCGAAATTACTTCTTGTTTTTCATTAATGAGTCTAACTAAGCATTCATACTTTTCAACCTCTTTGGTGGCATTATTTACAATGGGTTGAAAGTAAGGTATGATTTTGTCATTATCTAAGGCAATCTTAATCTTATGAATCCATTCAAGGTTATTTTTATTATGTACCTCTTCTTGAAAGTCATGTGTATAAATTACATAATCTTGATGGGTTTTCTTTGCCCTTCTTAAAGCGATATAAGCGTGGGCAAGGGCTCTTTCTTTATCAAAAACTAGACCTGATGATAGATTGACCTGTATTTCTATTTCTTTATCACCTTGTTGGTAAATAAAGGCAGATTTAGACACTATTTGTATAAGTGAAATAATAATAATTTCAAAATATTCTTTTTCTATGTGAGCCTTATTTAAGACAGCAAAACTATCTGAAGGAAGTCTATATAAAACAAGATTGTCATGAGAAATATAATTCGAAATTCGATTGGCTACGGCACGTATAATAAAGTCACCAATAACATGTCCATAAAAATCATTTATAAGTTTAAAGTCATCAATATCTAAAATAGCAAGAGTAAGTTCTTCATGTTTATCTAAGTCATTAAGTAGTTTTAAGCGGTTAGGAAGTTTAGTTAGATGGTCAAGATTATAGAGTGCTTCAATCTCTTTTGCGTGGGATAACTCACTGCTAATATCTTGACTTATTATAAGGTATTCATCTGAATGTTCTAAGAGTTCACCTTTAAGTCTAAGGTGTAGACAGTCTTGGGCCTTATTTCTAAGTATAATTTCTTTATTGTTTGGGGATGTTAAAAGTTCTTTTAGCCAATGAACAAGTGAAAAAGAGAAATTGTCTTGTATTAAAAATAGGTCTTGAATCCTAGGAAAATCTATTTGAAGGTCTTTAATATTATTAATTTTGAAAAAATCTAAAAAACTTTGGTTAGCAAAGCTTATTGTTTCATGTTTAATGATAAAAATAGGAGAGCTGATTTTATTAACAATAGTAAAGAGAAGTTTACTTTCTAGTTCAAATGAGTTTATTGCATTAAAATGAATTAGGATTTCTTTTTGAAGCTCTTCCTTCTTAAAACCTAGACTCAGATATTTTTTTATATTGCTACACTCAGGTATCTCTTTTTGTTTATCTTTTAAAAAAATAATAGGAATTTTGGAACTTCCATCTTTTTTATGCAAGAGTTCACATACCTCAAAGCCATTCATCTTATGTAAAAGTTTTTCATGAATAATAAGCAAGGAAACAGGGGATTCTGTAATCTCACTAAGTGCTTGCATACCACTGCTTATAAAGCTAAAGTGTATGTTTTTATGTAGCGATAGTGATTGTATCAGCTTCTTTGAGTATTCTATGTCAGAGCTAATAAAAAGAATATTGAAAACGTTCATTGTCTCTACTTTGTTATTATATAAAATATATTTTTAAAAATAGCATGTTCTATCTTATAAAATAATAAAGACACACACTTAGTCATATGTTAGAGAGAAATAATAATGAAGCAAGAGGAATAAATACCTCTTGAACGTGAAGAATTAGTAGTTGTAAGCAACTTTATAAGTAGGATCATCTTCTTCAAAAGAACAATATGGCCCTGCATTTTTGAGTATGGTCTTACAATCTTTACTCAGGTGGCGAAGTAAGATATTACGTCCATTTTCTTCATACTTTTTGATGAGTGAATCAATAGCCTCAACTCCTGAAATATCCATAACTCTAGCATTTTTAAAATCAATAACTATTTTTGGAGCGTCATCTTCTGGTGTAAATAAGTCCATAAAGTTTTTCGTAGAACCAAAAAACAAGGGACCATCAAGCTCATAAACCTTTGTTCCATCATCTTCCATACTTTCTTTAGAAAATATTTTCGCATGATTCCAAGCAAATACAAGAGCAGAAATAATAACCCCTGAGATAACAGCAATTGCTAAATCAAACATAATGGTAATGAGTGTTACTAATACAAGTACAACAGCGTCTGAACGTGGCATATGCTTGATACGTTTAATACTTCCCCATTCAAAAGTTCCAATACTTACCATGAACATAATTCCCACTAATACACCTACTGGAATAATGTTAATGATATCAGTGAAGATAGCTACTAAAAGAATAAGTGAAATAGCGGCAGTAAAAGAAGAAAGACGACCGAGTCCACCTGAGGTATAGTTAATGATTGATTGACCTATCATCGCACATCCTGCCATTCCTCCAAAGAATCCACATGTTGTATTTCCAATACCTTGGGCAATACATTCTTTGTTTCCTGAACCACGTGTTCCACTCATCTCATCTAAAACAGAAAGAGTAAGTAAAGACTCAATAAGACCCACTAAGGCTACTAAAATAGAATAGGGTAATACTAATAAAAAAGCATCCATAGAAAAAAGTGTATCAGGGATAGCAAATGTTGGAAGTTGTCCCTTAAATTCGCTGAGATTTGGCATATCAGAAAACTGAGCAATAGTGTTTAGTGTTCCAATAGTTAAGGTGTCAATCTTTAAAACCATAACAGCAATAGAAATACTAACAATGGCAAGTAAACCACCAGGAATGACCTTGGTTAACTTAGGCAAGAAATACATGATTGCCATTGTTAAGACAACAATCATGTACATATTGGCATTAGAACCTTCAAAGAACTTAAATTGTGCAGTGGCAATGACAATGGCTAAACCGTTTACAAAACCATACATAGCAGGTTGGGGTACTAGTCGGATGAATTTTCCTAACTTTAGTAAACCAATAGTTATTTGTAGAAGTCCTGCAAGGATTGAAGCATATAAAATATATTGTAATATACCTTCAGAAAGGGCGGACCCTGTAACACCTGCGTTTGAAAGTTGTTCACTTGCTTTGATGGCAAGACCAACAAAAACAATAGCGACAGCGCCTGTCGCTCCTGAAATCATTCCTGCTTTTCCACCAATAAGGGCAGTGATTAAACCAAGAATAAAGGCAGTATAAAGACCAACAATTGGGCTTACTCCAGCAATAAAAGAAAAAGCGATGGCTTCAGGAACCAGGGCAACAGCAACAACAAGTCCTGATAAAATATCATTTTTGATATTATCAGAAGCGTAATTTTTTAAATTAAACAATCATAGTCCTTATAGAATATTATTTTTTATCATATTGATAATTTACGATTTTAATGAAGTAAGTTGTTCACTTACCTTCGTTTTTTTATCTTTTGCTAATTCCAAGTCTTCACGGTTTTTAGCAATAACTTCAGCCGGTGCGTTAGAAACAAAACGCTCATTACTTAACATACCACTTATCTTAGATATCTCTTTTTCAAGCTTTTCAGCTTGTTTTTCAAGGCGTGTGATAATAGGAGTCAGATCAATAGAATCTGTTGGAATATAGACTTCAACATAATCACTTACATCTGAAATAGAGTTTTCTACCTTTGTCTCAACAAAGCTAATAGTCTCAACCTTTGCAAGTTTTTGGATAAATGGAGTGATAAGTTCAGTATCCATTTGTTTATTAGGCTTGATAAAGGCTTTTTCAATTTTTTGATCACCAATATCAACTAAAGACTTAGCACGACGAATAGCTACAATCGTATCCATAATCGCATCAAACTCTTTTTCAATTTCTGGATCATTTGGAGCAGATTCAGGGTAAGACATAACCATAATAGAATTACCATCTTCTAGACTTGTTCCATTAAGAGAGTGGTATAAATACTCAGTAATAAAAGGCATATAAGGATGAAGAAGCTTCATAGATTCTTTAAAAATAGCACCCAGTTCAGGAATACTATCCTTACTTGATTTTGAAAGCTCAATTCCCCAAGCACAAAACTCATTCCATAAGAAACGGTAAAGTACAGTAGCCGCGTCATTAAAACGGTACTCATCAAGGTTACGGCGTGTTTCACTTACAGCTACATTAAAACGTGAAAGCATATATCTTCCAAGAGGTGTCTTAATTTCAATATCATTTAAATCTGAAAAGATATCAACATTAAGTTGTAAGAAACGTGATGCATTATACAGCTTATTTGTAAAGTTTCTAGACTCTTCAAGCTTTTTTGCACTGAGTTTAATATCTCTACCTTGGGCAGCTAAGACAGCAAGAGTAAAACGTAGTGCGTCAGCAGAATGCTCATCAATAACATCTAAGGGGTCAACAACATTACCCTTAGACTTTGACATTTTATTTCCTTTTTCATCACGAACAAGGGCATGCATATAGATATGATTGAAAGGAAGCTTTCCTTGAAACTTTTCTCCCATCATCATCATTCTTGCTACCCAAAAGAAAAGAATATCAAAGCCTGTAATAAGAAGTGAGTTTGGATAAAAGTCTTTTAAATCATCTTCTGTGAATACTTCGTTTTTACCTTCTTCACCATTTCCCCAACCTAAGGTTGAAAAAGGCCATAAGGCAGATGAAAACCATGTGTCAAGAACATCAGGGTCTTGAGTAAATGATTTTGAGGCACATTTTGGACAATCATGAGGCTCATCATCTAAAGAAGCCCATTCATGATCACAAGAATCACAATAAAAGACAGGAATTCTATGTCCCCACCATAATTGTCTAGATATACACCAATCACGAAGTTCACCCATCCAGGAATTATATGAATTAATCCAGTGAGAAGGGAAAAATTGTGCTTCACCCTCATTTGTTTTTTCTATAGATTGTTTAGCAATCTCATTTCTTACAAACCATTGTTTAGAGATATAGGGTTCAACAATGTTTTTACAACGGTAACAATGCCCAACTTGGTGCATATGGTCTTCTATTTTCTCAATATAGCCTTCTTCATTTAGGCGATTAACA
Organism: Sulfurimonas sp.; assembly: GCA_012963655.1. Taxonomy (GTDB): domain Bacteria; phylum Campylobacterota; class Campylobacteria; order Campylobacterales; family Sulfurimonadaceae. The sequence goes on along the minus strand of DTVI01000006.1, from coordinate 7,273 downwards.
ATAGTTTCACGAGCTTCAAGACGTTCTAGTCCTTCAAATTCACCTGCATGATGATTTAAGATGCCTTTTTCATCAAAAACGGTAATGAATTCTAGGTTATGACGTTTTCCAACCTCATAATCATTTTGATCATGAGCAGGTGTAACCTTAACCATACCTGTACCAAAGTCCATATCAACATGTGTATCCGTAATAATTTTAATTTCTTTATCTAAAAGAGGAAGTAGAAGCTTTTTACCTACTAAGTCTTTATATCGTGCATCGTCAGGATGAACCATAACTGCAGTATCCCCAAAGTAGGTCTCAGGACGTGTGGTTGCAACGGTAATTTGACCTGAGCCATCTGCAAACTTATAATGCATATGGTAGAACTTACCTTGATGCTCTTCATGCTCAACTTCTATATCTGAAAGTGCACCATCATGTGTACACCAGTTAACCATATAATTTCCACGTACAATAAGACCTTCATTATAAAGCTGTACAAAAGATTCTTTTACAGAAGACTTTAGACCACTATCCATAGTAAAACGTTCGCGCTTCCACGCAGGTGAAACACCAAGACTACGCATTTGAGAAACCATTTCTCCACCACTAAGCTCTTTCCACTTCCACACGCGTTCTAAGAACTTATCACGACCTAAGGCCTCTTTAGTTGTGCCTTCAGCTATAAGTTGTTTTTCAACAACATTTTGTGTGGCAATACCTGCGTGATCCGTTCCTGGTTGCCATAATGTTTTATATCCATCCATACGCTTATAACGTACAATGATATCTTGTAGGGTAAAGGTTAATGCATGTCCAATGTGTAAACGACCTGTTACGTTAGGAGGGGGCATCATAATAGAAAAAGTTTTATTTTCTTTTTGAATAGACTTATTTCCTTCTATTTCAAAATAACCACGGTCTTCCCATGTTTTATAAAACTTTTTTTCAATATCTTTAGGGTTATAACTGTTGTTTGCTTCAGCCATTGTCTCTCTTTAGTTGTGCAGTTTATTTAGAGGTGCCCTATATTAAAAACAGGGCTTCTTTTATTTTCGCGATTATAACTAAGCTGTGGTAAAAAGAGGCTTATATAAGAATGGAATATATATTGCTTATATTTGATATATAATATAACAAAGGTTGGAAATGAAGTTTGAAGTTAAGTCAGAGATTTTAGGTTTTGAGAATATAAAAGAAGTTGAGTTGAAAGAAATTGATGAACTTTTTTTCACACTTCGTTCAGTAACAGGGGATGGTATATCATTTACTCTTGTTAATCCACATAAACTACGTGATTATAATTTTGATATTTCTGTAGAAAGTGAAGCTGTACTTGATATAAAAGATGAGAAGGACCTTTTTGTCTATAATGTGATTGTTTTACAAAGTCCAATTGATGAGACTAAAATAAATTTTCTAGCCCCTTTAATCTTCAATAAAACAAACATGACAGTAATGCAAGAAATTTTAGACCCACAAAAATATCCAGATTTCGGTTTAGCTGAAAGCTTGAAAACCTTTATTGCCTAATTGTTTTTAGCTCTTATTGAGTAAAGTGAAGGTACTATTTCATAAAAAATGAGGTCTATAGAATTACTAATTATAGTAATCTTCAAATAGATTTTATTTTAGAAAGAGATATCAACCTTGCCCCTTTCACGTTTAAATGAAGAACAGCTTTCGGCTGCGACTGCACCTAGTGGTCAAAATCTTATTATTGCTTCTGCTGGTACAGGTAAAACATCTACAATTGTTGGTCGTATTGGTCACCTTCTTGGACAGGGTGTTAAGCCAGAAGAAATTCTCCTTCTAACTTTTACAAATAAGGCTGCAGCTGAAATGGTTGAGCGTCTTTCCGGTTATTTCTCAAAAGAAGTGGCTCACAAGATAGAAGCGGGTACCTTTCATGCAGTGTCTTACCGATGGCTAAAAAAGTTTGACAAAAAGATTGTATTAAAACAAACAGGTGAGTTAAAAACATTGTTTAGATCTGTGTATGACAAACGCTCTTTTCATCTTTTTAACGAAGATACTTCTCCTTATGGTGCAAACTATCTATATGATGTGTATGCCCTTTATCAAAATACGGAAATAGAGCGTGGTTTTGATGCATGGATGAATGAAAGAAATCCTGATCATAATGCTTTTGTAGAAATTTATATTGATATTTGTGAAGAATTCGAAGTCCTAAAAAAAGAATATGGTTTTGTAAATTTTAATGATCTCTTATTACTTATGCGAGATAAGGTTAAAACATATAAAATGCCTTATAAAGAGGTTCTTGTAGATGAATACCAAGATACCAATGCCTTACAAGGTGCAGTAGTAGACGCGATGAACCCACCTTCTTTATTTTGTGTGGGTGATTATGATCAAAGTATATATGCTTTTAATGGGGCGGATATTGGCATTATTGGCTCATACAGTACAAAGTTTCCTGATGCTCGTGTTTATACCCTTAGCAAAAATTATCGCTCAACCGTTCCCATACTTTCTTTAGCCAATAAAGTTATTGAATATAATGAAAGAATTTATCCTAAAAAACTTGAATATACACGTGAAGCAAAGGCAGCAGCGCCTAAACTTCTGGTTTATAATGAGCTGTTTGAGCAATATTCAGCCATTGCGCAGCTAATACGCAAGAGTTATACCCCTTCTGATGAAATAGCCGTTATCTTTAGAAATAATGCTTCTGCTGATGGTATAGAAGCTACCCTTAGAGAAATTGGCCTTCCTTGTAAACGAAAGGGAGGTAAAAGTTTTTTTGATGCAAAAGAAGTGAAGGCTGTTTTAGATATATACGTATTATTTGTAAATAGCAGTGATATGATGGCCTTTATTCACCTTTTTGAGTATGCAAAAGGGATTGGTTCTGCTATTGCTAAAGAATTATTTGTAGCCTTAAAGAAATTAGGGCATGGAGACTTGTTTAGAGGCTTATTTTCCCCTGATACAAGTGTTTTAAATCCTTTTGAAAAAAGACAACAAAACCATCAGCTTGGCCTTTTTGATGACTTTATTGAGATGGGCTCATTAGCTAAGTTTATGAGCCTAGGATTTGAAAAAAAGTTTTTAGACAATCCCGTTTTAAAGCATCCTAAGTTTACCAAAGAAAGCGCTCAGTATTTATATGATTTTTATACTTTAAGTAAGGTTCTCTCAAAAATAGAAAGCCCTTCTAAGATGATTGAAAAGATAAGAGCTTCTGCTTTTTATAATACGATTATTGATAGTTTAGCTAATAAACGCGGACAATTAAAAGATGGAAGTATAGATCAAAAGCTTAAGAATGAAGCCTTAGAACGTATACGTAGAAAGGGCTCTATTTTGTATGATTTAGCGAAGCCTTATAATGCGCACGAACGTTATATAAATGCTATGGTCCTTGGCTCTCAAGACCTAACAAAAGGTGAGGGTGTTAATCTTTTAAGTGTTCATGCAAGTAAGGGCTTAGAATACAAAGAAGTATATGTAGTTGATTTAATGGACGGGCGTTTTCCTAATCGAAAGTTGATGAATAAAGGTGGTGGTGGTATAGATGAAGAAAGACGTCTTTTTTATGTTGCGGTTACAAGAGCTAAAGATATTTTATACCTAAGTATGGCTAAAAATGATAAGATAAAAAAATTAGACTTTGTTCCTTCTCAGTTTTTATATGAGGCAGGACTTCTAAAGAAAGATGAAAATTATACGAAGATGGTAGCGAAGGAAGAAGGAAAAGAATAAATCCTTTTCCTTTATAATGTTTTATCTTCCCTTTACAGCAGATCCCATATCCCACATAGGTAAGAAAATACCAAGAGCAAGTAATAAAATCATACCTGCAATGAAAAATAAGATAATAGGTTCAACTGCCTCAGAAAGACCATCAATAATAGCATCAAACTTCATCTTATAATATTCAGTAACCTTTTCCATCATTGCGTCAAGTTGACCACTTTGCTCCCCTGCTGAAACCATCTGAAGAATCATGTTTTCAAAAAGTCCTGTATCTTTAAGACCTTGGGTAAGGGTATTACCCTTTTCAACCGCGCTTCTTACTGTTTGTAATTTTCCTTTTAAAGGAAGGTTGTCAATCATATCAATAGCAGCGTCTAAGGAGTCCGCAATAGGAATACCAGCATGAACAAGGGCTGAAAAAACTAGCATAAAGCGATTTAGTGTACCAAAATGAATAAGCTTTTTAATAATGATGAGCTTAAGAAGAAGTTCATGAAATTTATATCTTACATGTGTGTAATGATTAATAGCAAATCGTATACTTATAAAAGAAATGATAATTCCAGCTAAAACATATGCACCATATTGATTTACAGCAACTTCTAAGGCAAGTAAAATACGTGTTGGAAGTGGTAATTCTGCGCCTAATTGTTCAAATATTTTTTTAAACTCAGGTACAACATATGAAATTAAAATAGTAAATGCTACAAGCATAGCAATCATTACATTACGTGGGTAGGCCATAGCCTTTTTAAACTTGATAAAGTTACTACGTATCTCTTCTAACATAGAAGCAAGGTCATATAAGGCTTCTGCCATATTACCTGTTTTTTCACCTAACTGAACCATGGCAAGGGTAAGGTTACCTAATTCATAACGAAAGTTTTCTACTGATTGAGACATACTCAGACCGGAGTTGATATCTTCAGCAATCTTAGAAAAAACATCTTCTAGTCTTTTGTCTTCAGTTGAATCAGCAATCTCATATAAGGTATCATGAATCGAAATACCAGCATTTGTCATTACTGCCATCTGTCTAATAGCTGCAATTAAAGCATCTTGTTTAATTTTTTTCTTTTTAAAGTTTTTTGTAATATTTTCTTTAAATGCTTTTAGTTGCTCTTCTAAAGGGGGGGGTCCTTCAACGACTTTTAAAATAATACCAGGGTATTTTACTTTTGCAAGGTAATGTGCTTCTTTTTTGTCTTCAGAATGTAAGCCATATGATTGTCTTTTTCCACGATTAAGAACTGTAATCAAAAAATATTTCACGATTTTGCCACCTTTAAAATTTCTTCAAATGTTGTTACCCCTTACGTTCTATTTTACGTCAAGATCCTGATAAGATTATG
>DTVI01000006.1:0-2203 GCA_012963655.1 Sulfurimonas sp. | reverse complement strand
TCTTTCCCGCTTTTGCCCCCTTTCCCCTTTCTTCCCCTGTTGTTACCCCTTCGGCAGCTTTGAGCATACCATTAGTAAAGAGATTTTGAAATCCATCTTTTAATGCTTGTTCCATCATATCTACCTTTGAAGCTTCTTTCGCAATCATACTCGAAAGGGCTTCAGAGATAGGAAGAACCTCACAAATCATTTCTCGTCCCTGATATCCTGTACTTGAACATTCTCTACAGCCTTTTCCTTGCTTAAAGGTTGGGTGAGCTGGAATATAATCTTTATATTCTTCTAATAGGTTTGCGGGAAGCTTAGCATCCTCTTTACAATGAATACAGATTTTACGAACAAGACGCTGGGCTTGTATGGCAACGACCGCACCTGAAATAAGGTAAGGCTCAATCCCCATATCCACCATTCTAGGAATAGCACTAATCGCGTCATTTGTGTGTAAGGTTGAAATAACTAAGTGCCCTGTAAGTGCCGCTTTAATAGCAATCTCTAAGGTTTCATGATCACGAATTTCCCCGATCATAATCTTATCAGGATCTTGACGTAAAATAGAACGTAAGGCGGCCGCAAAGGTTAACCCAACTTTGGGGTTTACTTGAACTTGCTGAATAAGGTTCATTCTATATTCAACAGGGTCTTCTACCGTAATAACCTTTTCGCTGACACTACGTAATTCATTTAAGGCACCATACAGGGTTGTAGTTTTACCCGAACCGGTAGGCCCCGTTACAAGAATAACACCATAAGGTGTTTGAAGGGCGGTATGAAGTTTCTTATAGCTTTCGCTGTCCATTCCTGCTTCTTCTAGTTGAACTAAGGCCTTTTCTTTATCAAGTACACGCATAACAATAGATTCGCCATATAAAATAGGTAGGGTAGAAATACGAAAATCGTATTCTTTATCTCCCACAGTAGCAGAGAAACGCCCATCTTGAGGCTTTCTTTTTTCAGCTATATCTAAATTAGCTAAGAGTTTTAAGCGTGAGGCCATAGGAGGATATATATCTTTATCAAAGATAAAAATCTCAGTAAGAGCCCCATCAATTCTACCACGCACAACACAGTTTTTTTCGGTTGGTTCAACATGAATATCTGAAGAACGTGAATTGATAGTAGATTTTAAAACAACATCAATAAGTTGTAAGATAGAAGAAGCTTCTTGTTGTTCTTCCGCACTTCCAATAGAATTTAGTTCTTGGCGAATATTTTTAACAAGATCTTTTACACTATCTTTTATTTCCATCTTAAGTAAATAAGCTTCAATTTGCTTAGTTGTAGCGACGGCTATACTTAAAGGTTTACGAGGATAAATGCGTTGTAGGGTTTCTTGGGCTTCTACATCTAAGGGATCAGAAAAAACGACGGTTACATTTAAATCTGTTTGTGAGATAGGAATAGCAAGGGCTTTTTTCAGTTGAACAAAGGGGGCACGTTCTGCTAAACGGTAGTCTAAATCCACAGAATCTAAATCTATATAAGGATAATTCATAACTTCGGCAAGATGTTTTAAAGTTTCTGCTTCTGAGATAAAGCTGTATTGACTTATAATGCGTAATTCATATCTTCCTAAGCGGATTTGATCAACAATAAAGCGTTTAACAAAGTTAGAAGATACAGCACCCACACGTGTTAGTGTTTCAAGTAAGTCTTCAGGTTTTACTCCACGAGACGTAAGTCTTTCAACCTGTTGGATAGTAATATGATTCTTATCTAAGAGGTCTTGTGTAATTCGATCCAATTGAATTTCTCCTACCAATATACATGCCTATGTGTCATGATTGTATCATAATATTCTTCTATAACCATTTTTCTATTTTTATTAGTATTTTTAATATATAGTCTATAAGTTATCTTATTATTATCAGGATCTGTATAGCTATAATGACTTCTTTTTCTTTGGTAATGTACCTGTGAATAGAGCTCATATACCCTTGACAAAACATGCTCAGTTTTTGGCAACGATAATTCAACCAGCTTATAATTATCAACTAAAGAATGGAAAAGAAGTTTTTTCTGCATTAAGATGACAGAAAAGTAGGCCGCATTACTACGGGCCTCTTCGGAATATTTTAAGATAGAAATAGGGATGGCTAAACGATCGATTTGGTCAGCATTTAAGCATGAAAAGGCATATAAAGAAACAAACTCTTCATCGCCTCTGTATTTTTGAAATACCTTTAGTCCTAGTTTACATGCTTTT
>DTVI01000005.1:7740-13004 GCA_012963655.1 Sulfurimonas sp. | reverse complement strand
ATAAAGATAAGTAAGGTAGATGCAAGGATTACAGTTAATACAGCGGGTAAGACAAAGTATATGTTGCTTTGGGGAAGTATCTTATAAAAAAACTCAACAAGATAGACAATAAGAAGAGTAGTGGTAGCACTAAAGATACCTTGGGCAGCAGCAGAGACAAGGTTATTATCACTGTTAATATTTATATAATAAGTCCAGGTACCCCAAACTAAAAAAGCCAGAGTCGCTGAAAAGTATTTGTGAGTATTAAATGTCATTTTTTTTCTTTGTAGTAGTTTTTTAGAGATATTATTAACAAGTATTCGGGAAAGAATTAAATGAAGCTTGCTTCGCATCAATTTTTACTTTAATCAAGGTGGAAATATATGAAATGTAGTTCACTACTGGAGTATGTTGACAACGATGAGTAAAGGAAAAATTGATGTGAAGTGGTGATCCCAAGGAGATTTGAACTCCTATGGCATGGATGAAAACCATGAATCCTAACCATTAGATGATGGGACCACAATAAAAAAGTTTGACACTATTTCTTAAAAGTTTAAAAAATGGTGTCCCCTGATGGATTCGAACCATCGACATCCTCATTAAAAGTGAGATGCTCTACCAACTGAGCTAAGGAGACTTAAACAAGCACTAAGTGTTTGTGGATGGGAATTATAGGGGATTTGTAACCTAATGTCAAGAGTATTTATAAGAAATATTAAAATTTAAGTTTGCACACCTTTTTAACACATAAACTTGGATAAAATATGATTAATGATTACTTTTGAATATAGCCTGGTTTTATTGTTATTAATCCCTATACTTTATTGCATGTATAAATGTAGAGAAGAGATTGTGAAGCGTGCTTTTGTACACCTTCAGCTATTTACACTTAAAGGTCCGCGTTTTTGGATGCAGGACCTTTTTAAAGTTTTGATACTTCTTTTGTTTATCTTTTCTTTGGCCTCTCCTGTGCTTATAGATAAGACTAATCCTTTAAATAGACAGGGTATTGATATAGTCTTAGCAATTGACGCTAGTGGTTCTATGGGGGCCTCTGGTCTTAGTGCAACACGTGAGAGCCGTTTTAAGACGGTTCAACGTGTGGTGCGTGAATTTATAGCTAAACGTTTAAATGATAATGTTGGGATTGTTCTTTTTGGGGACTTTGCCTTTATCGCTTCTCCTGTTACCTATGAAAAAGAGATTGTTTCTTTGATGGTTTCGTATTTGCAAACAGGGATGGCAGGGGACAATACAGCAATAGGTGAGGGGATAGAACAGTCTATAAGAGCACTTTCTTTTTCAAAGGCAAAAACAAAGCTTATTATCTTGCTTTCTGATGGGGAGCATAACAGCGGACGGATTTCTCCTTCTGATGCGGTGAATCTTGCTCAGCAAAGAAATATTAAAATTTACACTATAGCCGTGGGCTCTGATTTTAATCCTAAACTTTTAGAAGAGATTGCTACACAAACGGGTGGACAATCTTATGTAGCAGCCAATGAAGAAGAACTTAAAGAAGTATATGAAGATATCAACAAGATGGAAAGTTCTAGTATAAAGTCTGCACAGTTTTTGAAAAAAGATTATTATTACCAATACATTTTAGTTTTTACCTTCTTTCTCTTGGCATTATATATTTTAAGACGCTTTAGGGGGCTTGCATGAGTTTTTTAAGTCCTGAATTTTTTTGGCTGGTCTTAGTCCTTCTTCTGATGATGTTTTACAGACAAAAGAAGAAAGAACATGCCATAGCTAAGAGTACAAGATATAAGCTAGTTTTTTTATATATTAGTCTAAGTCTTATTATTATGGCCTTGTCTCGGCCTGTCCTTGAAATGGTTCCTGTTAAGCAAGACTATGAAGGTTCTGAGGTGGTTATTGCTCTTGACCTTTCTTATTCTATGCAAGCAAGGGATTTAGAACCTACGCGGCTTGTTGCCGCTAAGGCTTTTATCAAGGAACTTATAAAAACTAGAATACATGAGCGTTTTGCTTTGCTTGGGTTTACAACCAACGCGATTATCTTATCGCCTTTGACTTCAGATGCAGAACTTTTAAGCCATCAACTTGAGCTTATTAATGCGGAGCTTGTGATAACTAAGGGGACAGATATGGCGTCGGTCTTAGAACTTAGTACCAAACTATCTCAGGTGAAAGAAAAAAATCTCATTATTATTGGAGATGGTGGAGATTCGGATGACTTTTCAAAAGAGATAGCTTACGCGAAAGACAAGGGCATTAGTATTTCTATGGTGATGATGGCCACACGTTCAGGTGCAAGACTTGAGGGCAAAAATGGCCAGTGGTTAAAAGACAGCAGCAAACACTTAGTTGTGACCTCGAGTAATCTTAAGGTAAAATCCTTATCAGACGCAACAGGGGGTGTATTTGTTGAGGCTGATGGGCTAAACGATATAGCTTCATGGTTAGATACAAGAGAAAAGAAGCTTTCTTCTGCGGACTTGTTGATGCATCAAGAATTATTTTCTTATCCACTTTTTTTAGCCCTTTTCTTTTTTGTTTTGGGTGTAACGAGTCTATCTAAGTATATTTCACGGGCATTCTTTGTTCTTTTAGCTCTTATAGGGATTAATGCTCAAGCTGATATGCGTAGCTTTTCAACTGAGAGTGCAGGTGACACGGCTTACGCAGAACAAAGATATTTGGACGAACTTGAAATGTATAAAAAGACGGCTCAAAATTCGCCTGAAGATTTTTACAACCTAGCAAATGCTTATTATAAAGCAGGGCAGTATGAAGAAGCTATAGATACATATACGGGTGTACGCTCACGTAGTGCGGACTTAAAACATAAGGTCTTTCATAATCTTGGAAATGCTTATGTTCGCCTTGAGATGTATGAAGAAGCAAGGCAGGCCTATAAAAAGTCTTTAATCTTGAAATATGATAAACAAACAGATGAGAATCTTTTACATATTTCTAAGGCTAAAAAAGCTGATGGTCTTCAAACAGGTCAGCAAAAGGGTAAAAAGAAAAATGAGAGTAAGAAGGTGAACTCTAAGGCTGATAAGAAAGACACCCAAAAGAAAAAAGGTGCTGGCTCTTCAAACATGAAGGTAAGTGCACAATCAGGCGCGGGAACTAAACAAAAGGGCAAGAAAGCTAAAACCCAGGCTCAGGTACAATTTAATAATAAACAGTCAGGCCTCTCGTATAAACAATATGAACTGATAAATGAAAGGAATACAAATGAAGAAAACCCTTGGTAGTCTTTTACTCTTATGTTTAAGCCTAATGGCAAAAAATGAGTATGAATGGAAGATTGAACTCAAAGAGAAAAACCTTTATCAGCATCAAGCAACAATGCTTATTATGCAGTGTAAGTTCTCAAAAGAAGGAAAAAATGATGATGTGGAGTTTGAACCTCCTTTAAACACCCCCTTTGGTTTTAAACTTTTGTCAGAAAAACGTCATTTTGAAGGTGAACTTCAAACCTTAACCTATAAATATCTTATTTTTGCAAAAAACAGTGGGGACTTTGAACTGCTTCTTAAACCTATTATGCTTTTTACCACGCAAAGCGCGATTGATAATGTCATAGTAGGACGTGATAATGTAAATGATCTTGAGGTGGAAAGAGAAGAAGCACAACTTAGACCTATAAAGATCAGCGTAAGTAAGACAGAAACAGGATTAACAGCTGTCTTAGACTTAGATACAAAACTTGACTTAAATGAGGTCTCAGCCTATGAACCTGTACACTTAGAGATATCTTTAAGTGGTGAGGGAAACTTACAAGACCTAGAAGCTATTAACTTTGATATTAATGGGGTTGAGGTTTTTGCAGATAAGATTGAAAAAAGCCTTGAACTGTCAGAATTTGGGTATAAGGGAAAATGGCTTCAACGTTTTGCCTTTGTAGGAAAAGAAGACTTTATAATCCCTTCTATTAGCTTTAAATATTTTGATGTGAAAGATAAAAAAGAAAAAGTGTTAACGACCCAAGCCTTTAAAATAAGAGTAAAAGAAGATGGGATAAAAAGAGAAGAACTGATAGATAAGGTGGATCTACCTAAGAGTAAGATAGATTTTTCTTCTTATATAGACTATTTATATTATATTTTGACCTTTTTAGCAGGCTTTATAGTGGCTAAACTTGTGAAACTCCCTAATAAACAAAGCCCTAAGTTTAAAAAGGGTGAGAAAATTAAAGCCACCAAAAATGCTAAAGCATTGTTAGCGGTTTTAATAACATGTGATAAGGGTTTATTTGAAGAAGAAATAGATGCACTTGAAAAGGCTGTGTATAAAGGGAACAAACTGAACCTTTCTAAGTTAAAGAAGAAAGCTTTTTCTAGACTTACTTAGATTCACACATTTTCCACACATCTTGAAAATAATATCTCTTTGAAAATAGAGATAGAGTTAAACCTAATTTTCACTTGCTATAATAAGAACAATTAAAAATAATAATAATAAGAAACAGGACAAAGATAAATGAACGAGAAAATTACTAAGATTAAAAATGAAGTTGCTAAGGTTGTTATTGGTCAAGAAAAGATGATTGATGGTCTTCTTATAGGTCTTTTATGTGAGGGACATATCTTGATTGAAGGTATCCCCGGCCTTGCAAAAACGACAACAGTTAATGCCCTTGCCCAAGCACTTGGTCTTAACTTTAAGAGGGTTCAGTTTACCCCTGACCTTCTTCCTTCAGATATCTTAGGAGCAGAGATTTATGATCCTGCGCAAAATGAATTTAAAATCAAACATGGCCCTGTATTTACAAATCTTTTACTTGCAGATGAGATTAACCGCGCTCCGGCAAAGGTTCAGTCAGCACTTCTTGAAGTTATGCAAGAAAAGCAAGTGACTATTGGAGATGAATCTTTTAAACTAGATCCACCTTTCTTTGTAATGGCCACGCAAAACCCCGTGGAACAAGAAGGTGTTTACCAACTTCCAGAAGCCCAACTTGATCGTTTTATGATGAAGCTTGTGGTTGGATATAACACAAAAGAAGAAGAACTTGAAATTGCAAGACGTATTTCTTCAAAAACAAATGCTTCTATTAATGCTGTTATTACCTTAGCTGAACTAGAAGAGCTAAAAAATGAAGTGGCCTCGGTTCATATGGATGAAGAAGTTGAAAAGTACATGATTGAACTTGTGTATGCGACGCGTTATCCTAGTGAATATGGACTAGAAGAAATAGCTGATTATATTCAATTTGGAGCGAGTCCTCGTGTGAGTATTGATATTTTTTTACCCAAGGCATCAAAGTCTAAAACATCCGATACCAAAGACTGAACAGC
>DTVI01000005.1:5208-7730 GCA_012963655.1 Sulfurimonas sp. | reverse complement strand
TTGATATTTTTAAAGCAGTTAAGGCTATGGCTTTTTTACGTGGAAAAGATTATGTTTCACCTGTAGATATAGCTTATATTATTAAAGAAATCATGCGTCACCGTATCATCTTGTCTTATGAGGCAGAGGCTGAGGGTGTAACCTCGGATCAAGTTATTGATAAGATTGTTCAAGCGGTGGCAATTCCGTAAATGAGCAAACTCAAAAAGATTTTAGTTCGCGCAAGACGTCAGGTCTTTTCAGAACTTATCGGAAATAACCCTTCTATCTTCCAAGGTGAAGGATATGACTTTATAGAGCTACGTGAGTATATGCCAGGTGATGATATCCGTCATATTGACTGGAATATTACGGCTAAAAAACAAAAGCCTTATATAAAGGTCTTTAGAGAAGAACGTGAACTCAATGTGGTTTTGGCTTCTATGCTAAATGGTTCTGTACATTTTGGCTCTAAAAAATTTAAGCAAGACTTTATAGCCGAGATTAAGGCACTTCTGTCTTTTTCTACGATTAGAAATGGAGATTTATTAAGCTCCTTTATCTTTGCGGATAAGCTTTATAAAGAGAACCGTCCTTCAAAAAAGATACATGCTGTTCAGTCTTTGGTATCGGATGTTTTAGACTTTGATGCCTTGGGTAAAAAAGCAGATTATGGAAATTTATCGAAGTATCTAATGAAGAGACTTAAACGTAAGTCTTTGATTATAGTAATAGCTGACTATTTTGATATGCCTGATTTTAAAATTTTGGCACGTAAGCATGAGGTAATTGCTATTATCATAAGAGATAAGCTAGAAGAAAATCCGCCAGCCTTTGGTTTTTCTACCCTTCAAGACCCTGAAAGTAATGCAGAACTTGAGGGTGACTTTAATGGAGCAACAATGAAGGCTTATAAGGCAAAGGTTATGGCCCATGATCACGCCTTATATGAAAAACTTAGAAACGATCAGGTGAGGTTTGTAAAGATTTATACAGATGAACCTGCTGTAGTAAAGCTAAAACGACTTTTTGAAGGAAATGTATAATGCAAGATATCCCCTTACATGATATAAAGCCTTTAGTTGAGGTACCTGATAATTCTTTGATAATTTTAATTATACTTGCTGGTGTTATTTTGAGCTTAGTGTTAATTAGCTTAGCTATATGGGCATGGACAAAGTTTAAAAAGATTAAAGAAGTGAACTTAAGAAAAGTTTATCTTGAAAAAATTCATGATATTGACACCAGTGACGCTAAGCAGGCGGCTTATGAAATAAGTGAATATGCAAGATATATTGTTAAAACAGATAAAGAAAAATCTTTTTTAGATGACTTAGATAAACGTTTAGCTCAGTATAAGTATAAAAAAGAAGTGCAAGCCTTAGATGAAGAAACCTTAGCCCACTTTCAGGTGTTTTTAGAGGTTCTTGATGCAACTTGAGTTCCCTTATCTCTTAGGTCTTATTCTTGTTTTTATTGTTTGTGCTTATTTTTGTAAGCAACGTCAAGAAAGCCTGATTTTCCCACATATGTCAATGTTCAGCTCAGGAAATATGAAATCCTCATATTTTTTGAAAGTCCTTAAATGGCTAGGTATTATAAGTTTAGTGATTGCTCTTGCCTCTCCTTTTAGTGAGGTAGAAATAGATTTAGACCCAAGAGAGGGTTATGATATTGTACTTATACTTGATGCAAGTGGATCTATGCGTGCGCGGGGATTTGATGAAAACAATAGAGACCTTAGCCGATTTGAAGTGGTACAAAATATAGTGGACTCTTTTATACAAAATCGTCCTAATGATAATCTAGGGATGATAGTCTTTGGAGAATATGCCTTTGTTGCCTCTCCCATTACCTATGATAAGAACATCCTTTCTAAACTACTTAAACAGCTCTACATAGGCGTAGCAGGAAAGCAAACAGCTATTTATGACGCAATAGCTCAATCAGTGACACTGATGCATGAAAATGAGGCTAAGTCTAAGATTTCTATCTTACTTACAGATGGTCGAAATACCGCGGGTCAAATTCCTTATGAAGCAGCTATGTCTTTAGCACAAAAAGAGGGAATGAAGATTTATACTATTGGTATAGGAAGACCGGGAGAATTTGATGAAAGACTTTTGTCTAAGATTGCGGAGCAAAGTAATGCTAAATTTTTCCCTGCGTATTCTGCTCAAGAGTTAGATGGAATTTATAAAGAGATAAATGAACTTGAAACCTCAGAATTAGTGGGTGAGAAGTTTCTTAACAAGACGTATTATTATATTTATTTTGTCTTTTTTAGTTTTATGTCCTTGCTTTTATATGTTGTACTTATTTCTAAGAAGGGGTGGGCATGAGCTTTTTATACCCGATATTTATTTACCTAATGTTACCTCTACTTATAGTGCTTTTTTATTTTATCATGACAGGTGCAAAACAAAATTTTATGGCCTTTGATAAAGAAGTACTAGATAGACTAAGAGCTGAAAATAAAAGCCTAAGTGCTAAGGCTAGAAATAGCTTATTTTTAGTGGCCTTTATTTTTATGATTTTTAGCC
>DTVI01000005.1:0-5162 GCA_012963655.1 Sulfurimonas sp. | reverse complement strand
AAATTATTGTTGAAGCTAAGTCTGCTGATATTTTGATTGGGATAGATATTTCTGATTCTATGAAGGCAGAAGACAGGTACCCTAATCGTTTGAGCTTTAGTAAACAAAAGGCGATTGAGCTTATTAAGGCTGCTCCTCATAACCGCATAGGTGTGCTAGCCTTTGCTAAACATGATTATATTGTCTCTCCCTTGAGTTTTGATCATTCTTCGGTGGCCTTCTTACTCTCAAAGGTGAACACAAAAAACATTACGGAAAAAGGAACCCACCTAGATTCTATGCTAAATTCTGCTATTTCTATGCTTTCTCACGCGGATACAAAGAACCTTTTGATTTTTACTGATGGCGGCGATAAAGATGACTTCTCACAAGAAATAGAACTTGCTAAAGAAAATGGTTTAAGAATTTTTATCATTGCAGTAGGTACAAGTAAAGGAAGCCCTGTACGCCAAGAAAGTGGTGGTTTTGTTAAACATAATGGAAATATCTTGATTTCTAAGCTAAATGAAAATATAAAAGAGCTTTCCTTAGAAACGGGTGGGGTATATATAGAATCTGTCTTAGGCGAAGAAGATATTATGACTATGTTAAAAGAGATAGAAGATATTACTGAAAAATCAACGCTTAAAAAAGAAACAATACCTCAATACACGCAATTGTTTTATTACCCTTTGGCCTTAGCTTTGTTCTTTTTATTATTAGCCTTTGCCTCAGTGCCTTTAAAATGGGCAAAGCACCTTGTTGTATTAGGGGCTTTAGTCTTAGGTCAGCAAGATATCAGAGCAGGAATACTGGACTTTAAAAAGTTAGACGAGGCAAAAGAAGCTTATGTAAAACAAGAGTATAAAAGCGCGCAAAGTACCTATGAAGACTTTGCTATTGATTCAGCTGAAGCCACATATAACCTTGCAAACACCATGTACAAACAAGAAAACTATGAACGTGCCTTAAAGGTGTATAAGAGCGTAAAAACTGAAGATAAAGACTTACAAGCTCGGAGCTTATATAATAGTGCAAACACTCAAGTTAAGTTAAAAGCATATGCAGAAGCTTTGAAAACATATGAAGAGGCATTAGAAATTAAGGAAGATAAACAAACTCGTGAGAATTATGAGGCAGTGAAAAAGTTTTTAGAAGAAAAGAAGAAGCAAGAAGAAGAGAAGAAAGATAAAAACAAAGATAAAGAAGACAAGGATAAACAGAACCAAGAGTCTAAGGATAAGAAAGACTCAGGTAAAGATCAGCAAGACAAAGAAAAGTCTGAAAACAAAAAAGACAAAGAAAATAAAGATAAAGAAAAGTCTAAAGATAAAAAAGAGAAGCAAAAATCTGAAAAAAAAGAAGATAAAGACAAAAAGGAAGAAGCTTCTAAAAAAGACAAGAAAGATACCTCTGCAAAAGATAAACAAGCTAAAGAAAACAATTCAGATAAAAAAGAAAACAAGCAGAAGTCTGAAAAAAATGAAACTCCTTTAGAAAAGACTGAAATACAAAAAGCCGAAGAGCCTAATCAAACTTTTAATAATAAAAAGATGAGTGAACTTGAAGCAAAGAAATGGATTAATCTTATTAAAAAGTCCCAAAAGGGCCATTTGTATAAGATGCAAGATATAGAACATGAAGAGGACAGTAATGAAAAACCTTGGTAAGATAATTTTACTTTTATGCCTGAGTGCATCAGCCTTTGCGGGGCTAAATGTTAGTGTAGATAAACAAAGTGTTTCACGGGGTGAAAGTGTTTCTTTAAGCATAAAAATTACAGGTAAGGGGAAGGTTAAAATCCCTCCCTTTGATCAAATATGTGGATATGATATTGAAGAAAAAAGGCAAGAAAGAAAAGACCTATATGCCAATGGAAGACGAGTACAAGAACTTTCTTTGATATATTCCTTTATGCCACAAAAATCTTGTATTATAGATGCCTTTAGCGTGAGTATTAATGGTGTTGAAGAGATGAGTAAGCCTATTAATGTAAAAGTGTCTAAGCTGAACATTAGTAAAAATGATCCTTTTCGAGTGCATCTTGAAGCATCTAAAGATTTTGTTTATGTAGGTGAGCCTTTTGAGATGTCAGTTGATTTTTCTCAACGTCAAAATATCAGAACATTAGGAGAAGGAATATCTCTTCCTGAGAGTAAAAATATTTGGATTAAGGGTGAAGAAAAGGGACGACACTTTGTTAAAGATGGATATTCTAAACGTATAAATATATATGCATTAAGCGCACAGCAAAGTGGAAAATTACTTTTAGGCCCTTTACGATGGGATTTACAAGTTAAATCACAGAAAAAAGACTATTGGGGTTATGCGGTGTCAAGAGCCAAGACACGAACAGTTTTTTCAAATGAACTTGAGATTAATGTTAAGCCCCTTCCTGAAGGTATAATCCTTGTAGGAAATTTGGAAATACAAGCCCATGTGGATAAAAATCAGATTAATGCAGGCGAGGCGGTAAATCTTACTATTAGTGTTAAAGGTCGTGGGAATATAGAAGACATTGAGAACTTTTCCATTCATCTTCAAGGGGCACAAGCCTTTAATGAAGACCCCACTACACAAGACTATATTCAAGCAGGAAAATACTTTGGTTCTTTTACTCAAAAGTCAGCCTTAGTAGCACAAAAAGATTTTGTTATTCCAGCCTTTACTTTAAAATATATGGATACTAAGACAGATACCATCAAAACTATTTCAACGAAGGAAATAGAAGTTAAGGTTAATAATGAAGAAGTTCTTACTGATGTACCTTTAAAGATTTCTAAGGCTAAGATTGAAGACATTAATAAACCTATCCCGATCTTAAACTATATTCAAGCAGGTTTTTTACTTCTTGCAGGATTTGTTTTAGGGGTACTTGTATCTTTAATCCCTTGGAAAAGATTGTTTCAATCAGAAGGATCAAAGTCAAAGATTGTGGCTAAAGAGTCAAAAGAAGTCTTACAATTACTTATGAGTAATATGGATAAAGACCCTCAAATAGAAGGCTTAGTTAAAAACTTAAGTGAAAACTTATATGAGGGAAAAGGACATAAGATAGATAAAAAAGTGTTAAAAGAGATAGTAAAAAAATTAAGTTAATTCCAAAATGAAAGTAGATATTTTATAAGGTTTTGTTATCATAGTCTTAGTAGTAAGGAGGACTTTATGGAAGTTACTCGCTATATATTTAAATCACCTTATTCATCCGCTGTACAGGTAGGTAGACCCGATGCACAGGCATCCACTGTGGATAATTCGAATGAAGCCGTTGATGGGTTTGCTAAGGTGGGTAATTCAAGTTTAAAAGAAGCCCAATCTTATAGGTCTACACTTTCCTCCGTAAATGTTGCGATGTCTTTTACAGATACAGATTTAAGTTCATCTTTAAGTAGCTTTAGAACCTTAAATGGACAGGTCAAAGCAAATATAGTATATACAGAACAAGAGCTATTTTAAAATATCATGTAAAGAATTGGCATCTTTCATCTTGTTATCTAAGTCATCCCACTTTTCATCTTGAACCATTTTCTTCATAAGGGCTAACTCTTTTTCAAAATACGATAATGAGTCCAGTAAATGGGTCTTGTTTTGTCTAAAAATATCTCCCCACATATTTGGTGAAGACTTAGCTAAACGACTCATTGACCTAAATCCACCTGCCGCAAGGTTTAAGATATTTTCATGTTCTTCATGTTGTAAAACAGCATTGGCAAGGGAATATGAAATAAGATGGGGCATATGAGAGATAAAGGCAACATGTAAATCATGTTCATGCGCCTTCATATAAACAAGTTTCATATGTATACCTGAAAACATACGTACAGCTATCTCTTGTTGATGATCTCCCGAACTTTCTAAGTCACATAAGACTACTACTTTTTCTTTATATAAGTCATCAAAGGCAGCAGAAGGGCCAAACTTTTCTGTCCCTGTCATAGGATGAGAGGCAACAACATTTAAACGTAGACTAGGGGGAATAGAAGAAACAATTTTTTCTTTGGTAGAGCCTAGGTCAATTATAGTTGTTGTTTTAGATACATCTTGTAAGTTTTTTAAACAAGCTATTATTCCATCAACAGGTATGGCTAAGATAATAATATCAGCATTTTTAATATCTGAAAAAGAGACAATTTTATCTACTAAATTGAGGCTTAGTGCTTCTTTCTCATGTTTTTTATTCTGGTCAAAGCCAATGATGCTTTTTATCATTGAAAGCTTTTTTATTGCTATTGCAAACGAGCCACCCATTAAGCCTAAACCAATTATTCCTACAGTCATATTGCATCTTTTTATTCGAATTATACCAACTTTGCTATAATTCGAATAAAAAATAGGATATTTCATAGGCAAGATAAAGATATTTGTCATGTGTATGAGTAAAATATAATAAAGGTTAACAATGCCATATTCACATCTTTTCGTTAAAGATAAGATCTTATGTTCATGTAATAGTATCAATGTAGGCGAGGCCGTGGAGTTTTTAAAAGAGCATGGAATTAAGAACGTAACTGACTGGATGAATTCAGATATACAATGTGTAGGGGATAAATGTGAAGCCTGTAATGAAGGTGGAACAGAAAATGATGGCTTAACCTTAGCCGTGATATTGTCCCAAGTAAAGCAAGGTCTTTTATAAGGATTAAGACATAAAGTTAAAAATATACTTTTTGAAATCTTCCATAAGCAAGGTGGGGCTTCGTTTTTTGTTATAAACGAGGGAAAAGTCTCTGGAAAATGTATGATTTTTAATAGGTATATGAAAAAGTTTTTTTTCTTTTAACTCATTTGCAATTGAAATGCGAGGAAGACAAGAAATATAACTGTCATCTAGAATTAAAAAGTTTTTAATAGCTTCTGTGTGTTCAAGTGCAAGAACAATATTTAGTTCTTTATCTATAGGTTTAATTTGATCTAAAAAAACAGAACGCGTTCCCGAGCCTTTTTCTCTTAATATCCATTTTTTATGGATGAGAGTATCTATATAATGTTCATGTGTAAGATTTTTGTTTGAACTTACTACAATAAGCTCGTCAGGGGAGATTATTTCTTGTTTTACACGAGATGAACTTGTATTTCCTTCAATAAGACCTAAGTCAATTTCTCCTTCTTCCACCATACTTACAATATCTTCTGTATTTGCCATTTTTAAATTAATAGAAACATCATTTCTTTCTTTCATATAT
>DTVI01000004.1 GCA_012963655.1 Sulfurimonas sp. | reverse complement strand
TTCTCTTATTAATGCTCTTCATTTGATGCCAAGTATCTCAGAGACAGAAAAGGTTGCACTTCGTGCTGGTACGATTTGGGTTGATGGGGAGTTTTTCTCAGGAAAACCTAATTTCAACACTATTTTTCAAGAAGCCTATCCTGAACTTAGCGAAGAAGAAAAAACCTTCTTAGACACAAAGGTGGATAAAGTCTGTGATATGACTAATGATTGGGAAGTTTTTAAAACTAGAGATCTTTCTTGTGATGTGTGGCAGTACTTAAAAGATGAAAAGTTTTTTGGGATGATTATCCCTAAGTCTTATGGAGGCTTAGGCTTTTCTGCCCTTGGGCATTCTGCAGTAATTCAAAAAATGGCCTCACGATCTCAGGTTCTTGCTATCACGACTATGGTTCCTAATTCACTAGGGCCTGCTGAACTCTTACTTCATTATGGAACAAATGCTCAAAAAGAGTATTATTTGCCTCGTTTAGCAGACGGGACAGATATCCCTTGTTTTGCGCTTACAGAACCTCTTGCAGGCTCAGACGCAACTTCTATACGCTCTAGTGGAGATATTTTTGAAGATAAGGACGGAAAAATTAAAATCCGTTTGCAATTTGAAAAGCGTTATATCACCCTAGGGGCTATTGCTACGGTGATAGGTTTAGCCTTTAATTTAAGAGACCCTAATAATATCTTAGGAAAAGGCATAGACTTAGGCATTACCTGTGCTCTAGTAAAGTCCTCTCTTCAAGGGGTAAAACAAGGTCGTCGTCATGATCCACTTGGCGTACCCTTTATTAATTCGCCTATAGATGGAAAAGATGTTGTTATAGAAATGGATGATATTATTGGTGGAGAGAAAGGCATTGGCGAGGGTTGGCTTATGCTTATGGAATCTTTAGCAGTCGGAAGAGGTATTTCACTTCCTTCTACAAGTACAGGTGGTGTGAAATTAGGTGCGAGAGTATCAGGTGCTTATGCACAGGTAAGAGAACAATTTGGACTGAGTATTTCTAAGTTTGAGGGTATAGAAATTGAACTTGCTAAGATAGCAGGTTTTACTTATATGATGGATGCCTCACGCAAGTTTACTATTGGAGCTATTGACCAAGGTAAGAAGCCTGCCGTTATAAATGCAGTAATGAAGTATCATTCAACAGAAACATTTAGAGAAGTGATAAACCATTCTATGGATATCT
Source organism: Sulfurimonas sp. (assembly GCA_012963655.1). GTDB lineage: Bacteria > Campylobacterota > Campylobacteria > Campylobacterales > Sulfurimonadaceae. The sequence goes on along the minus strand of DTVI01000004.1, from coordinate 2,233 downwards.
TAGGTGGGGCAGCAATCTCATTAGGTGAAAGAAACCTAGTAGCCCACGCTTATTTTGGCGCACCTGTTGCGATCACTGTGGAAGGTGCAAACATTATGACTCGCACCCTTATTATCTTTGGTCAAGGTGTAATTCGTTGTCACCCTTATGCTTATAAGGAAATACAAGCCTTAGAAAGTGGAAATCTAGATGCCTTTGATGAAAACTTTTTTAAGCATGTTGGATTTACCCTAAGAAATATGGTGAGAATGACCTTATTAAGTATTACACGTGGGTATTTACATTTTTCTTCACGTTCTTCTTTAATAAGTAAATATGAAAGAAAACTGGTTTGGTCTTCGGCTACCTTTGCTTTTTTAACGGATTTTGCAATGGGATATTTTGGGGGAAGTTTGAAGCAAAGAGAAACTAGATGACGAGATATTAAGTTTTTACGAATTATAGGTACTAAGAAAATAATATTCACTGGAATATATATCATCCAAAACAATATCTCTGGTGAGTATCCGATAAAAATTGTAACCCCTAAGAGTACTGCCCAGTATATAAGCTTCGTGCCTAAGTACCAAGCCCCTATAAGAGATATGACGAGAGCATAAATTAGATATTCCATAATGGATTCCTTGTTGTAAATTTTATTCCTAAAAAGGTGAAGTCATTCACCTTTTTAGGAGATATCTTTAGAAAGTGTTTATTGATAAAAAGTTTCTTTATTTTCTGCCATGGCTACTAAAATTTTAGCCGGAACAAATCGTAATCCATGATTTTTTGCTAAGGCTTTTAAACTTATAACAACACTATCTATACCTATAGTATCAGCGTATCTAAGAAGACCCCCTCTAAAGGGAGGAAAGCCTGTGCCCATAATCATAGCCATATCTAAGTGCTGAGCATTATCTACTATGCCTTCTTCTAAACACATCGCCGCCTCATTTATCATAATTAGCATTGATCTATCAATAACTTCTTGTTTATCAAAGGCTCTTTTTGAAAATACTAAGGCCTTTACCTCCTTATTAACCTGTGGCTTTTTAGACCCATGAATGTAAAACCCTTTTCCCCCTTTTTTACCTAAAAGGTTCATCTGGTGATAGACTCTGTCAAGTATGTCTGAGACCTTCATTCTTTCACCATAAGAATCTTCTAAGACCTTAGCCACCTTATATCCCACATCAAGACCCACTTCATCTGCTAAGATAAAAGGCCCCATAGGCATACCAAAGTCAGCTATAACCTTATCAATCATTTCATAATCTGCACCTTCTGAAAACATCCTCGCAGCCTCATTTATATAAGGGAGCAAGATTCTATTAATTAAAAATCCAGCGCAATCACCTACGACTATTGGTGTTTTTCCTGCTTCTTTTGCCAAGGCAACCACCGTTGCTATTGTTTTAGCCGAGGTCTTTTTACCAGCAATAATTTCAACAAGAGGCATACGAGGAACTGGATTGAAAAAATGCATTCCAATAAAACGTTCAGGATGCTGCATTTTTTCACTTAGCATGGAAATAGACAAGGAAGAAGTGTTCGTAGATATAATGGCTTTTTCATCCATTATCTCTTCCAGCTTTGCATATAGTTCTTGTTTTGCCTCAGTATTTTCAACAATGGCTTCAAGGGCTAAATCACAATGTTTAAAACCATTAAACTCTGTCGTATATGAAATATGCGCTAACTTCTGAGCAACTTCGGCCTTAGTTAAACGATGTCTTTTAATAAAGCCATCATATACCCTAGAAATAGACTTCATTGCCTCACCAGCTTGCTCATACCTACGCAGTTTCATTCGTACAAGTTTATCAAGTTTAGAAAACTGAAAGACTATACCCGCACCCATAACACCCGCACCTATGATGTTTATCATATTAATGGGTGTGGGATTAGCTTTACGTTTGGTTCCAGTCTCTTTCTTTAAGGCTTCAGAGCTATGAAAAAGCCCAATAAGATTTTTGCTAATATCAGTAATAGCAAGTTTTGAAAAGGCTATGGCCTCAAGATCTAGACCTTTTTGTAAAGACTTTCCTTCAGTTTTTTCAAATAGATTTAAGATAGAAATAGCCGCAGGGTATTTTCCCTTTGTCTTAGCCATAACATTTTTACGAGCATAAGAAAATATTACAGAAGGTAAATACTTATCCATCAGGCTAGGGCTTTTACGTTTAGCTAAGATTTTATCAGGGTTATTTAAAACCATATCAATAAAGGCTTCTTCCTTAAACTCTAAATAACC
>DTVI01000003.1 GCA_012963655.1 Sulfurimonas sp. | reverse complement strand
AGCAAGAGAAGTTGGTCCAACTTTCCTTAACATTTATACTCCTTGTATTCTTGAAATTGGCCTTAGCGCTAACGAAGGTCTTGGTGAAATGAAAGATCAAGATAAAGATAGATTTGCATCTTTCAAATATGTTTCTCCTGAAGCTGAAGCTCACTTGAAAGCATGTAAAAAAGAAGGAAAGTTATAATGGCTAAAGATTCGATTAAAGTAAGACTTCCGGGTCTTGGTGGTCAAGGTGCGGTTACAGCTGCACATATCGCGGCAACTGCTGCAGATACTGAAGGTTACTTCGCTGTTTCTAATCCATTCTTTGGTGCAGAAAAGCGTATGGCTCCTTCAGAGTCTTATGCAAGAATCGGTACAGTGCCTATTTACGATAGAGGGGAAGTAATTTATCCTGATATCATTATGATTTTCCACCCACAAGTTATTACAATGGGTAAATCATACACTATGCCTTTTTACGCTGGTATCAAAGATAATGGTCTTGTTATCATTAACTCTGACACTGACCTTTTAACTGATACTGACAAGAAAATTCTTGCTGATAAAAATGTTAAAGTTCTTACTCGTGACTTTACTAAGTTTGCAATTGAGCAAGCTGGTACTGAACTTGCAACTAACATGGCTATGCTAGGTGCATTATTTGGTGCTCTTGGTACAGTTTCTAAGCCTGCAATTGAAGAAGGAATTAAAGATAGATTCCTTAAGAAATATACAGCTTCTGGTGGTACTGCTACACTAGATTCAGTTATTGAAAAGAAATTTAAGAAGAAGCAAGAACTTATTGATAAAAACCTTGCGACTGCATCAGCTGCTTATGATTTAACAGCTGCATGGGCTAAAGAAGTTGGACTTGAGCCAATTCTTGAGCCATCTAAGAACAACAACGGAAACGTTGCTAAGTAATTCTTACTAACTGTGCCATTGGCACAGTTGTTCTATCCTCATTCTTTCAAGACACTCACAAACTTTTTTTATAAACCCTTTCAATTACTATCAAAGAGATTATTAAATAAGTTTATAACCAAGGAAAACACATGATACAGTCATTTATAATTACAGGATTTTTAGGCGTTGGTAAAACAACTATGCTGACCAACACCGTTAAAAAGTACTTCCCCGATAGAAAAGTAGCTATCGTTGTTAATGAATTTGGTGACATCGGAATCGATGGAGATGTTTTAAGTAATGTTTATAGTGAAGTTCTTGAAATCTCTGAAGGCTGTATCTGTTGTCAATTATCAGAAGAGTTTGAATCAGGTGTAATGGAAATTATCCAAAAGTACCAGCCAGAGATTATCTTTGTAGAAACATCAGGGGCTTCTGAGCCTTTCCCAATCTTTATGTCTATGCAAAACCTTGGTGTAACTGTTGAAGGTGTTATCTGTGTTGTAGACTCGAAAAATCTTGACTCTTATAAAGATAACTCAACAGCTAAATACCAAATAGGTGGATCAAATATTATTGTACTGAACAAAACTGACCTAGTAAGTGACGAAGAACTTGAAGCCGTTAAAAAAGATGTAGAAGATATCAAAGCGGAGTTCAACATTAAAAATAACCTTACCGGGGAAACTGTATTTAGTAGTTATGTAATTAATACCTCTGAGCAAGGGCTTGTTAAAAAAGAAGTTTTTGAAGGTCTTTATCCTATAGAAAAGATTGTTGGAATGGCAAAAGATTATCAACATCTAAATCATACAACTGAAGATTCAATCACACAAAAAGTAGCTTATTTAAAAGAAGATATTATATTTAACGATATAGACCATATCTTAAACAATATCCCAAAAAGTATTTATAGAGTTAAGGGTGTAGTAAAGGTTAAAGATGTTGCTAATCCTTTAGTAATAAACTATTCCTTTGGAAATGTCTCATTTGAAGAGCTAGACGAGTATGCACAGCCTTCTATAATGATTTTTATAGGGGAGAACATCGATAAAGATGTAAATCTCTTATGTTCTCAGTATGAGTATCTAAACATGCCACAGTTTAAATTAACAAAGTAGTTAGATTAGAAACGTAGAAAGTAGAAAGTAGAAAGTAGAAAGTAGAAAGTAGAAAGTTTAATATTAATAAATATTAAACTTTACTTAGATAAATTTTTATCGTATAGCTTCAAAAGTAACTTCGTCTAAAGAGAAGTCTTTTAGACTTTCTTCAATCCATTTTCCGACACCAGAGTTTTCATTAAAAAAGAAACGAATTGATCCGCCATCTTCTTCATTTTGTATCAAGATACTATCATTATCTTCTGCTTCCCAAGCGCCTAAAGAGTTATATTCTTTATACTCATTATGCGCGATTAGGCTTTCTAAGGTGATCTCTTTTTCTAAAGAATAAAAAAGAAATCTTTTAGCCGCAAGATCATCTACCTTAACAGAGGTATCTGAACTTAGCTTATATAACTTATACTCAAAATGTTCAAGTAACTCTTCTATAAACGCTTTTGTCCAAGTCAGTACTTGTTTCATACATTTCTTAGTTGCTGGGTCTAGATTATCTCTGTCTAAATATGATGTATTATAGTCCTTACAGATATTACTGTAATCAACTGCTAAGCCTATTTTTTTCATTACGCTTCTTTAATTACTTTTACTTCATTTCCAACCGCAATAGTACTGTAGTCAACTGGTTCTAAAAGAAGACCACGCTGTCCAGCAAGTAGCTCTGGTAATTCAGGTCCGATAGCATATAAATAACGGTAAGCCTCACAAGGCCCAGTTACTTCAAATTCTGCACCACCAATAGAAATAATAGAACCTGCCTTAAGATGATAAAGATTAATATCTACATAAATATCTTCCATTAAAAGACCCTGACCAATAACAAGCTCTGCTTCTTCAATAATGTCATAACTCTTTTTACAAACAAGAACAATTGGTTTATCTACGCCATCATCATAATCACGGCTTCCAACGATACCATTATCATCACAATCGAAGTCATCAACAGCCATACGGTGACCTACTCTAACCATATCGGGCATCGTAACATATAATGTTAATACTTTTCCATCTGCCATTTTTTTTCCTTTTTATATATAAATAAATATTTTCGCGATAATAACATAATTTCTCTATACTCTTGTTACTCAAACAAATTAAACCAATAATGTAATACTTAATTAATGGTGCTTTATCTAATCCCTAAACTACCATTTCAGCCAAATCCTATATCTCAAAGTAGATATAAGAAAAAACCAAAGTTTATACAATATCTATAAAACATAAAAAATTCAAAGATGACTCATACGCTCATTAAATAACTTTTTACGATTAAGTAGCATTGCTGTTTTACGGACTAGCCCTTTGAAGGTGCAATAAGGACGATGCTACACAGTAAAGTACACACCTATTAACATAAAAAAGCCTGATAATTAATATTTCCATTTGGATCTAAATAAACTCTTTTTATTTTTTAGAACTTATAATTTATGCAATAGCATGTGCTGCGTATTTTCCCTTGTGAGATTGTGCAACAA
>DTVI01000002.1:435-3489 GCA_012963655.1 Sulfurimonas sp. | reverse complement strand
CCTTCGGCTGCGTGGATCGCTGCTACAGGTAGACCGGGTCCTGTTCATGTTGATATTCCTAAGGATATCACGGCAGAGATTGGTGAGTTTATTTATCCTGATACGGTTGAACTTGAAACATATCATCCAACAGTTAAGGGTAATTTACGACAGATTAAAAAGGCGATTGAAGCAATTAGTGAAGCTAATCGTCCTATTTTTTACCTTGGTGGTGGAATTATTAATTCAAATGCGGCAGATGAAGTACGTGAATTAGTAAAAATGACAAATATCCCAGCTGTTGAAACATTTATGGCAAGAGGAACACTTTCTCATGATGATGCAAACCTGATTTCTATGTTAGGTATGCATGGATCATACGCGGCAAATATGGCTATGAGTGAAGCAGATTTAATGATTGCCGTTGGTGCGCGTTTTGATGACCGTGTTACAGGTAAACTATCTGAGTTCGCAAAACACGCTCGTATTATTCATATCGATATTGACCCTGCTTCTATTTCTAAACTAGTACATGCAGATTTTCCAATTGTTGGAGATGTTAAAAATGTCGTAAATGAAATGATTCCTCTTGCAAAAGAAAAAATTGATGGTGAAAAATATTCATCATGGAGAGAAACAGTTGCTAACTTTGATAAGTTACATCCTCTTGCTTATGAAGACAGTGATGAAGTACTTAAACCTCAATGGTGTGTACAGCGTTTAGGTGAACTTCTAGGAGATGACGCTAATATCTCTACAGATGTTGGTCAGCACCAGATGTGGGCTGCTCAGTTTTATCCATTTACCCGTCCTAGACAATTCATTTCTTCAGGTGGTCTAGGAACTATGGGCTTTGGTTTTCCTGCCGCTCTTGGTGTTAAGCGTGGATGTCCTGATAAGGTAAGTATCAACATTACAGGTGATGGATCAATTCTTATGAATATTCAAGAGTTAATGACAGCAGTAGAGTTTAAACTTCCTGTTATCAATGTTATTTTAAATAATAATTATCTGGGAATGGTACGTCAGTGGCAAACATTGTTTTATGACAAGCGTCACTCATCAACAGATCTTTCTATCCAACCTGACTTTGTTATGTTAGCTCAAGCCTTTGGTGGTATTGGTTATAGAGTTAAGACAAAAGAAGAATTTGACGCGGCTATTAAAGACGCAGTAGAAAAGAATGTAGTTGCACTAATAGATGTAACGGTTAATAGGTTAGAAAACGTTTTACCAATGGTTCCATCAGGTGGGTCATTATTTAACATGATGCTTCTAGAAAATAAGGATAAATAATGGCAGAAGAAAGACGCGTTATTTCTGTAATTGTAATTAATGAGGCGAGTGTTTTATCACGTATTTCTGGTCTTTTTTCAGGACGTGGTTATAATATCGATTCTTTAACAGTTGCTCCTATTCCTGAATCAAAGTATTCTCGTATTACTATTGTAACTCAGGGTTCTGTTCGTGTTATCGAACAAATTACTAAGCAACTGCATAAGCTTATTCCTGTTTTAAAAGTATATGAACATGAAAACCTAGTAGAAAAAGAAATGGCTCTGGTGAAATTTCCTATTTCTGAATGTCTAGCTGATATTTCTGCTCTGTGTGGTGCTTATAATGGAAAGATTGTAAATGTAGGCGAAGATGTTATTATCGCTAATGTTGCAGATGAGCCACACCGTGTTGATAACTTTTTAAAAGCAATTAAACGTTTCCACCCTAAAGAGATTGTTCGTAGTGGTGTTGTAGCGATGGAAATATAATTGAAACTTTCACTTATTGCTCAGAGTATTGGTGTTAAGTTTGAGGGTGAGGATATAGAAATATCTGGTATTCATACCTTAGATGAGGCTACTTCATTACAAATGACCTTTTTAGATAATGTGAAATATATTGGAAGTTTAGAAACAACAAAGGCAGCTGCAGTTTTATGTAATGCGGCTGCTGCTGAGAATATTCCTAATGGATGTATTGCCCTTATAGATGAAGAACCTTACTTAAAACTAGCTCTTGCTTCTAAACTTTTTGCGCCTAATATTATAGAAACAGAAGGTCCAGAAGCTATTATAGGGAAAGATACGTTTATAGCCCCTACCGCTTATGTTGGAAAAAACTGTGTTATAGGAAAAAATGTAAAACTTCTTCCAGGTGTATTTATAGGTGATAATTCAAAGATTGGTGATAATACTGTCTTATATGCAAATGTATGTATTTACCGAGACTGTGAAGTAGGTTCAGATTGTATTATTCATGCAGGTACAACAATTGGTTCTGATGGTTTTGGCTTTGCTCATACGAAGCTAGGTGAACATGTTAAAATTTACCAAAATGGAAATGTTGTTATTAAAGATGATGTTGAAATTGGTGCAAATTGCGCGATTGATAGAGCTGTTTTTGGAACAACAATTATACGCAAGGGTTGTAAGATTGACAACCTTGTACAGTTAGGTCATAATGTAGATATTGGTGAATACTCAATTCTAGTAGCTCAGTGTGGTATTGCTGGCTCTACAACACTTGGACGAAATGTTGTAATGGGAGGTCAGTCTGCAACGGCAGGGCATCTTACTATTGCACCTTTTGCACAGTTTGCTGCAAGATCAGGTGTTACTAATGATGTTAAAGATGGTTCAAAAACTTATGGCGGATTTCCTTTAATGGAACAACGCGCATGGTTGAAATTACAGGCAAAATTAGCTAGACTATTAAAAGCTAAAAAATAATAGGATGTCTCACATCAATAAAATCTTCTTTAAGAAGATGTAGAGTGAGTAAAATAACATTAAAAGGAAAGAACATGAGCACAGTAATTAAACTTGATGGAACGAAAAAAGGTACTATCTCAGTAACTAAGATTGAGGAACCATATGGAAAAGATTCTGGCACCGTCGCTAGTATTGGTATCTCGCTTTCAGGAAATGCAGATAGTCCTGAATGGAAGGTTCATCTTCCTATTGCGAACCTTGATGATGTTATTGCAGCCTTGCAAGCATTAAAATAAAATAAGCATCCCTTGGGATGCGATTTTCGAGGAGTTTCTCTACCCCTTTAATTAGTTCAATCTTCCCATCA
>DTVI01000002.1:0-425 GCA_012963655.1 Sulfurimonas sp. | reverse complement strand
TCCCTTATTAAAAACCTTCTTTAAATATTATCTTTATCTTGTTTTTGCTTTTTTTATAGGACGAACCTTTCTTGTTATTATGTATTTTGATAGATTTTCAAATGATGATGTAACTTACATGCTTTCTTTTATTTATGGTCTTCGTATGGATACTATGGCCGCGTCTTATTTATTGATTATTCCCTTATCACTTCTTGTCTTTATTGGAATACGTTCTTCTTTTGGCCATAGGGCAGCGAATAGTTCAGACGCTATGTATTCGACAAATCGAGTGATTAATGAGATAACAAAAAATACTCTTTATAATGTTGCTTATTCTATTTATGCTAATAAAAAGTTTGCTTCTAAGGTTTTAAAACAATATGGAAACATGCCAATAAATGAGGCCTTAAGCCGGGTTGCAAAACGTTTAGATATTAATATTA
>DTVI01000001.1 GCA_012963655.1 Sulfurimonas sp. | reverse complement strand
TTTATTTTCATATGATAATTTTGATTTATATAAAAAAAATGGAAATGAAAAAGGCCCTACCCTATTAATCTTTGCAGGTATACATGGAAATGAACCAGGTGGATACTTTGCAGCTTCCATACTAGTACAGCATTACACAATCACTAAGGGAAACTTATGGATTGTTCCTAATACCAATAAAGAAAGTATCACACGTTATAAACGAAGTATACATGGTGATATGAACCGAAAATTTTCTCATATCTCAAAAAATGATAAAGACCTGGGTGCAATCAAAGAGATTAAGTCATTAATCACGCAAAAACAAATTAGTTTAGTCCTTAATCTTCATGATGGGCACGGATTTTTTAGGCAAGACTATCAAAATACAATTTTTAATCCTGGAGCTTGGGGTCAGACCTGTGTAATAGACCAGATTAAACTTGATAATAATAATAGTTTTAGTAACCTAGGGTGTATTGCACAAAAAGTAAGTGATAAGTTAAACCAGCACCTCTTGCAAGACCATCACAGTTTTAATGTTAGAAATACAAAAACAAAGAAAAAGAAGAATGAAATGCAACATTCTTTAACCTACTTTTCTATTAATCATAATAAGCCTTCATTTGCTATAGAAACCAGTAAAGAATTAAAAACTATTTCTGAGAAAGTATATTATCAACTTCGCGCTATTGAAGCATTTATGCAGATTATGGGCATACAGTACCAACGCGACTTCGAGTTAAATTCGAAAAATGTCAAAGATATCACAAAAATTCGTGGAAAAATAGCTATTAACGGGAATATATCCTTAAACTTAGCTAATTTAAGAAAAAACTTAAGTTATGTTCCGCTACAATCGAATAAGAACCACTTATATTTCACCCACCCCTTAGGTAATACTATTGAGGGTAAGCGTTTTATTGATTTATACATTGGCAATAAGAAAATTTCACATTTAAAGAAAACAATTTTCCCTCTTTCTAAGTGTGAAGGTCCCTTTGAAGCCCTTATAGATGGACAAACAAAATCCATTCATTTACCTTCAGAAGTTAAAATCATGTCCGATATAGTATTTAATGCACCGCAGGGGTATAGGTTAAACGTTATAGGTTTTACAGATATGCGGTACAAAAATGAATTGGGACTAAAAGTCACTAAATCCTCGTTACTAAAACGTTTTTCAGTTGATACTGAACATCGCAGGTTCAGGGCGGAGTTTTACAAAGGCAAAAGTTTTTGTGGAATGGTGATTTTAAATTATGTAGCTAGGAATAACGAATGAAACAGAAGCAAGCCTTCTCCAGCACGATATCTACTAATCCTTATAATAGCTCTTTTTATACAGGAACAACAACACAGATAAAAGTCGCTGATAAACCTCAGTATCTTATAGATCAGTATTCAGTATCTTATCTTGAGACGCAGAACTTTATTACCACTCAGGTAACAATCAGTCAAAATATCCCCAATGAGGATATAATTGACGCAATTGAGAACAAGGTATATGAAGAACTTGGTCTTGATATGGCAATTGAATACCAAATTGGCTATACAGAAGCTAATAACGAGGTAGAAGACGGTAATAAAAGCTATCATGTTTTTGTTGTTGATCCACTAACTATTGATGAAGCCTTTGCTGGAAGCTTAGATGATATCAAATATGTTGATCAAATCACACCTATTCCTCTGCTTATAAGATCTTTATATAAAAAAGAAATTATAGAAGATAGTGGAACACATTGTTTTATTTACTTCCAAAATGATGATGCCTTTTTAACCCTTTATGATGATAGAGAGTTTTTATATACAAAATCATTAAAATACTCTTTCTCCCATATGCATAACCGTTATTGTGAACTATTAGGAGAGCAAATTGAGCTTAGTGAGTTTACTAAGTTACTTTCTGAAGATGGTTTACGTGGTGGTGAAAGTGAAAATCAACAATATCTAATTAAACTTTTTGGAGAAGTATTCTTACATATCAATGATGTAATGACATATTCCAAAAGAGCCTTTGAACTTGACCGTATTGATAAGGTTTATATAGGTTCAGAAGTAGGTGCAATTGTAGGGATGGATGAGTATTCTCAGACATACCTCGGCTTAGACTCAAGTGATTTTGACTTTAATTATGGATTTGAAACAGAAGAATGGTATATTGACCAAATACATTTATTAATGCATTTAACAGCTCAACTTGAATCTGAAGACAAATATGATTGTAACTTTACACGCTTTCATAGGCCACCTCCTTTTATAAAACGTGCTAGTGGACAGCTTCTAATGACTGTAGCAGCTGCTATTGTTTTTGCAATGCTATATCCCACATACTATTGGACCCTTGATACAATAGAAGGTATAAAAAAATCTGTACTTGATTCAGACTATAAAGAGCTACATCTTAAAAAAGTCGATAGACAAAACCAAGTTAATCATCATACAAGTGAGATGGAAAAAGTCAAAACCTTAGTTTTAAACGAAGTCAAGGCATTAGAAGATAAAAAATCAGTTTTAACTCAAATTCATGATATTAAAGTTAATTATCCAATGAAGGCAAAGCGTATTACCAGTTTAACCAAAGACTTAAATAAGTATAGAGTTAAATTAGATAAGGTTTCATATGAAGAAAGCACTGAAGGACATGAAAAGTTCTTTACCTTACACCTTATTTCAAAAAAAGATAAGCCTATTACTAATTTAATTGAATGGTATACAAAAACAAAATCGTCACAATATAAATTTTCTATCAAAAAAATCGAATACAAAGAAGATGAAAAAAGATATTATAGTGAGTTAAAGGTGGTACTAAAATGAATATAGAAGACTTTTTAGGTGATCTTGATAAATCTTTCGCAGATAAAAAGCAGCAAGAGGTTTATGCTATTTATCTAATGGTTGCAGCCGTTTTAGTTGCTATATCATACCTTTTATTATGGGACCCAGCAGAACAAGGGTACAAAAAGACCTTAGCACAAACACAAGCAGTTCAAAGGAAAATAACATCAGATGCAAACTTCATGCGTTATAATCCAAAAAATAAAATCTTTAAACTCAAGGCTCAAACCATTCAATATAAAAAAGACTTTATAACTGTGAAAGATCAAGCAGAATATATTAAATATAAGATTGAACAAATATCTAGTCTTTATTATGATGAGCAAGCTTGGGGTGAATTTATCGACTCAATTTCTGAAAATTCAAAAAAATATGGATTACAGCTTAAGTACCTATCTAATGAATTTTCTCATGATAAAAGCACATTTGGGCATGTATTAGATATAGAAGTAAAGATTCATGGTAGTTTTCATAAAACAATGAAATTTATTAATGCACTTGAACAAAGCTTCTTAGTTGTAGATATACATGACTTAGACTTAAGTGCCAGTAAAAAAGTTGATTCAGACCTAAAAATCTCTGTTTGGGGGATAACATACTAATGAAAACTACTATACTAGTTCTTGCACTTTTCACATCTTTAGTGCAAGCCGAAGCTACACCCGAAAAAAAATCGCCT